>CAZPNG010000138.1:0-12426 GCA_964587845.1 uncultured bacterium
GCCCGCCTGCCCGGTGCGCGCGGAGCTTGAAGCCCAAGCCAAGGCGCTTGTGGGGAAGTTGCCGGGTGTCGAGCAGGTGAACGTCAAGATGACCTCCAATGTGCGCTCCGGCCGCGCGCCGGCGGGCAACGTGCTCGTGGGCGTCAAGAACACGATCGCGGTGGCGAGCGGCAAGGGCGGTGTGGGTAAGTCCACGGTGGCCGCCAATCTCGCGCTCGCCCTGGCGCAGTCGGGCGCGCGAGTGGGACTGATGGACTGCGACATTTACGGCCCCAGCGCGCCCACGATGTTCGGGGTGTCAGGTCAGCCGAAGATATCCCCCGACAAGAAAGTCGTGCCGCTCGAGGCGCACGGCATCAAGCTCATGTCCATGGGGTTCTTGAGCACGACCGATTCCCCCGTGATCTGGCGTGGCCCCATGGTGCACGGCATCCTGCAGCAATTCCTCACGGTGGTGGACTGGGGCGAGCTGGATTACCTGGTCCTCGATCTTCCGCCCGGCACCGGCGATGCTCAATTGACCCTCACCCAGAGCGCGCCGCTTTCGGGAGCCGTGATCGTCACGACGCCGCAGGACGTGAGCTTGATCGACGCCCGCAAGGGTCTGAAGATGTTCGAGCAGGTGCGCGTGCCGGTGCTGGGTATTGTGGAAAACATGAGCGGGTTTGCCTGCCCGCACTGCGGCAAGGAGACGGACATCTTCAAGCGCGGCGGGGGCGTTCGCACGGCCGAGGAGCTCGGCGTGCCGTTCCTGGGGGCGGTGCCGATTGACGCCGAGGTGGTTGAGTCCGGCGACGGCGGCGTGCCCATTGTGGCGAAGAACGCTAACTCGCCGGCTGCCAGGGCTTTTCTCGACATCTCGCGAGCCGTGGCCGCCCGCCTGAGCACGGTGATCCTGCAGGCCGCCGGCGCCGGCAAAGATTTCCAACTCCAGTGGAAGTGACACGAGGCCCAAAACGTGTCATCCTGAGCGAAGCGTGTCATCCTGAGCGAAGCGAAGGATCTCCGCGATGAATGCCGCCGAGACGCCCAAGGACATCACCCAGAAGGGGCCGCGCGAGCTCGGGATCCTCTGGCAGGATGGGCATGAAAGCGTGTATCCCACCCGGTTCCTGCGCCAGTCCTGCGCGTGCGCGGCGTGCGTCGATGAGTGGAGCGGCGAGCTGCGCTTTTCCAAGGAAAACATTGACCCGGACGTCCATCCCACGGCCGTGAACGGGGTGGGCCACTACGCCATCCATATTTCGTGGAGCGACGGTCACGATTCAGGAATCTACACCTTCGCGCGCCTGAGGAAGCTCTGCCCCTGCACCCGCTGCCGGGGCGCTGCGCCCTGATGCCATCCCAACCTTTCCCTCGAGACTTTCTGTTTGGGGCCGCGATGTCGAGCCACCAAGTCGAGGGCGCGAACGCGCTCAACGACTGGTGGGCTTGGGAGGAAGCCGGCCGCGTAGCCGAGCGTTCGGGCTCGGCCTGCGATCACTGGCACCGCTTCCGCGAAGACTTTGAGCTCGCAGCGGGACTGGGACACAACGCTCATCGATTCTCTCTGGAATGGAGCCGGCTGGAGCCCGAGGCCGGCGTGTGGGACGACCGCGCGTTCGATCATTACCGCGAAGTTCTGGAGGCCCTGCGCCACAAGGGCCTGGAACCGATTGTCACGCTCAATCACTTCACCCTTCCGCAATGGGCGGCGAGCCAGGGGGGCTGGATGTCGGAGGCGGTGATCACGCGTTTCGATGCGTTCGCGCGCGAGGCCGCGCGGCGGTTCGGCGAGCTCGCGCGCTATTGGATCACGGTGAACGAGCCGATGGTCTACGCCTACAAGTCTTACGTGGAAGGCACGTGGCCGCCGGGCACTCGGGATTTTGAGGCGGCGCGCAAGGTCGTGCGCGGCCAACTCTTCGCCCACGCGCGCGCCTATGTGGGGCTGCACGAGGAGGCGCGCCGGCTGGGCCGCGCCGCGCCCCGCGTGAGTCTCGCGCACCATGTGATCACGTTTGCGCCGTGCCGTGCCGTTTCCCCGCTGGACCACTTCGCCGTCTGGGCGCGCCGGTCGCTGGCCACGTGGTTCTTTCTGAAATCTTGTTGGACAGGTCAGGTTGCTTTTCCAGGCGCGCCCACGGAAACGCTGCCCGCCCCGCGCACCCTCGACTTTGTGGGCGTGAATTACTACAGCCGCGATTTCATTCATTTCGACGGGGTGAGGATCCCCCAGTCCATCGGCAAGGTCTGCACCCAGGAACATCACCGGGATGCAGGCCCCCGCAACGACATGGGATGGGAGATTTATCCGCAGGGCTTGTACCTTGAGCTCAAGCGGCTCGCGAGCCTGGGGTTGCCTCTGATGGTGACCGAGAACGGCATCTGCACCGGCAAGGACGAGGTGCGCGCCGAGTTCATCAAAACCCATCTGGCGGCCGTGCGCCGGGCGATGGCCGAGGGCGTGCCGGTCCTGGGGTATCTGTATTGGTCTTTGTTGGACAACTTCGAGTGGGCGGACGGGTTTGGCCCGCGCTTTGGACTGGTTGAGGTGGATTACAAGACGCAGAGGCGCACCGTGCGCGAGAGCGCCCGGGTTTTTGCCGAGATCTGCGGCGCGCACTGAATGGGCGAGGCCCTGGGAAGAACTTAAGGAGAGGATATGGCGACGAAAGAAGATGTGATTCAGGTGGCCAAGGGCTGCTTTGACCCGGAGATTCCGGTCAATATTTTTGACCTGGGGCTGATTTACAGGATCGACGTACCGCTGCCGGACACGGTCACGATCGAGATGACGCTCACAAGCCAGGGCTGTCCTTCGGCGGCCGCTATTCCGCAGCAGCTTGAGGAGCGCGTGCGCCAGGAGCTGGGCGTGCAGCACGTGAGCGTGAACGTGGTCTGGAACCCACCTTGGAGCGCCGAGATGATCAGCCCGGAGGGCCGCAAGACCCTCCACCTCGACTCATGAATGGGACCGTTTCTCAAGTAGCCAGGTCTCTTGTGAACGGAGGGTGGGGGGTGCGTATGGGAGACCTGGCTACTTGAGAAACGGTCCCTACGAAGAGGGGCTGGAAAAGTGTGCGGAGGGGCACAACGAGGAGGCCGCGAAGCTCCTCGAGGGAGCCCTGAACCAGAATCCCCATCATGCGGACGCGCTCGAGGCGCTGGGAGTGGTGTACCACCGGCTGGGGCGAATGGATGAAGCCATCGACCTCATGAAGCGCCTGGCCAAGCTCACGCCGAACGCCATCATGCCGCACACCAACCTCTCGCGCTTCTACATGGAAAAGGGAATGATCGCAGAGGCCGAATCCGAGCAAGCCGAAGCCCGGCGGCTGTCCTGGAAGGCCGAGCTCAAGGAAAAGAAATCAACCGAGCCCGACCCTTCCATCGAAGAAAAGATTGAGCGCTTCAAGAAGGTGATCGCCTTCGATCCGCTGGACGTTCTCGGCTACTTCAGCCTGGGCACTGCCTACGCCGAAGGCAAACGCTATCAGGAGGCTGAAGAGACCTTCAGAAAAGCGGTCGAGGCCGGTCCCAAGCACTCGCCTTCCTATTTAGGCCTGGGGGATGCCCTGGAGCACTTGGGGCGGTTTGCCGAGGCCATCCAGGTCTGTGAGAAGGGAGTGGAGGTGGCCGGGGCCAACGGCGACATCATTCCCGAACGCAAGATGCAGGCCCGCCTCAAATCCCTGCGCCAAAAGGCCCTTTAGGGCCCTTTCAGACTCATCGCAACCTGTTGTAATGTAAAGAGTTAAGTGCGAAGGACTTTTTAAAGCCCTTTACTTGACTTCCCCCCCGTTGTCGGGTAGGGTTTTGTTGTCTTTTCCACGGGTAGACACTCGTTAAGTTGGATGCAGTGATCCTCGGGGGGAGGGAGTTTTATCCACTTCCCCCGAGGCCTCACGTCCAGCGGGCGAGAGCGGGTTAGACAGTCCAAATGAAAATCGCGTTTCTGTGCATGACACAAGGGAAGTCTCGGTTCAACGGTTTTTTTCTGTCCGTTAAACTCCACGGTTTTAAAAACCTTCGAAAGGCGATGTTGAGGGCATGCACGACGTAACGCGATCTCGGGGCTTCAGGGTCTTCACCCTGATCCTCGCCCTGCTGTTCACCTGGGAGTCCTCGGTGGGAGCGCAGCCGTTCCTGCCGGCGGGCGCAGCCCGCGTGGACACGGCGGGTGAGGATCTCCACGCGAGGGCTCCGTTCCTCATCCCCGCCGAGCTGGGCACGATCGCCTCGATGCCCGGCCGCGGCAAGGCCTCCATCATCCAAATCCGCGACGCGCACGCGAACCCCGCGGCGCAAGCGCGAATCGTCGATCTCCTCGACTACCTAACCCGCACCTACAACATCGGCCTCATTGCCACTGAGGGCGCCGCAGGCGCCCTGCGGCCGCAAGACCTCGATTTCTATTCGGATTCCTCGATCAATTTGAAAGCTGCCCAGGCCCTGGAGAAGCGCGCCATGCTTTCCGGCGTCGAGCGCTTTGCGCTACAGTCTTTCTACCAGGGCGGCAAGGTCCGCTTCCTGGGCCTCGAGGAGCCGGCCCTCTATCGCCGCAACCTGAAACTTTTCCGTGATGCCCACAGCCGCCGCGGCGCCTTCGAGCCGATCCTCGAGGAAGCCGCCCGCGTCAAGCGCACGCTCGACTCGCGCTTCCTGCGCGAAGACCTGCTGAAGTTCACACGCTCCCTCGAGCGCTTTGAGAAGGAGGAGCAGGGTCTCTTCGAGCAAGTTGTCTTTATTCGGGATGTCGCCCGCAGGGCTCTCAAGCTCGATCTCGAAGATCCGCGCCTGGCGCGCGAGTGGCCCCATGTCCTGCGCGTCCTCACCGTCAAACGTTTGAGCGCGGCCCTTGAGCGTGCAGGCGGCAAGGCCCTCGCGCGCGACCAGGCGGCGCTCGCCAAGGAACTTGAGAAACGCGGCCTGGCCGAAGTCTACGCCTCGATCGAGGAAACGCTCGGCCGGCGCGCCTCCGAGCGCGAGAAGCCGCTGCGCTCCTCCTTTGAGAAGCTTTGGGCGGAGGGCAAGCGCAAGCGGGTGGATTTCAGCAAGTTCCCGGTCTACCGGGACTGGTCGGCCGTGCAGATTCTCTCAGATGAGATTGACTCCGAAGGCCTCCTCAAGGAATTGCAAAAGCTTCGCAGCGACATTGAGCAGGCGCTCGCTCAGTCTGAACAGGAAAAACTGCTCGTTCAAATCGGCCGCACCTTCAATACCTACCGCCGGTTCCTCGCCCTGGAAATGACGCGCGAGGACGTGGCGGCTTACCGCGAGGGCCGTGTGCTCGGCACCTTGGGCGAGGCCGTCGCGGAACTTGAAACCCTTGCGGCGCAAGCCGGGGCCTCGGCCGAGATCGCGCCCACGCTGCCGATGCTCGCGCACTCCTTCGATGAGCACCTGCGCTCACTCGATGCCTTCTACCAACTGGCCGCCGAACGCGACCGCGTCTTCATTAAAACGCTCACCCATGCGCTCCGAGAGGAGCAAACCCAAACGGCGATCCTGATCTCAGGCGGATTTCACACCGAGGGAATCACGACTGAGCTAATTAAGAGAGGGATCGCCTCTTCTATCGTCACCCCTGCGTTCCACGTGGGCTCGCATGACTCGCTCTACGTGGACCGCATGATGGGCACGGCCGAGACCTTGTGGGGCCAGCTCGAGGCGCGCGAGCGCCGCAGCGCTGAGTCACGCCCGGCCCTTGCAGACTCGATCGACCTTCCGAAGCCGACTTCCGCAGACCCTCTGGAAAACCCGGGTCCGGGACTCTTCGAAGCTTTCGTCGTGAGTTCTGTGGTGGCTGTGTCCCGCGGCTCGAAGGAGCCGGAGATCGCCCGAGCGAATGGGCACGTTCTGGAGCTCGCCCGCGCAGGCCGGTTTCCGGAGGGCGTCAGGCTCAGTGGCTTTGCCGGCACAGACGGCGTGATCGTCGAGCGCGGCGGCGAGCAGTTTGTGTTTCGCGGCGCGGGGTATCCGAATCTCACCCGATCCCGTCCCAGTGGAGCTGCGCGGCAGGCCGCGACACGAGTCACGACCGAGCAGTTTGTGAGGACCTTCCTCGGCAGGGTCGGCCAGCTGACTGTTGCGGAGAGCGCGAGGGAGCTCAAAGTCAGTTTTAAGGGGCCGGAGTCGCTCAGTACTCTATTCAACCAGCTGATCGAAGCGCTGATCGGAAGGGGCTGGAGCGTATCCGGCCGGAAAGAAGGGGCGGATTCAGACGAGTTCAGCACGTTGACCCCCAAGCCCGCTGCTCCGGCCAAACCGGTGACGTACAGTTTCGAAGTGCGCATGACCTGGGGCCGGCGCGCCCCGTCCCAATCGACCGAGCCGGGGGAGCCCCCCGCTGCTGCGCAGCGACGTTCGCCCTTGTTTACTATTTTGGCCGCCGCGTCTATTCTTTCGCTCGCATTCTTGATTGTTCCCACGGCCTTGTCCTGGCGGCGCGAAGCCGCGGACCGCAACACGATTCAGCGGCTTGTTGATCCCTGGGATCAGGCCGGCCTCGCCGGCCAGTCGAAAGCGTTCAGCCGCGACATCGCGCGAAAGCTCAGCGAAGCGCGCCGCACTCTGGGAAGGATTGAACTGAATTGGCAAACCTATCAGCATGACCAGGAGGCGGCGCTCAAATCGGCGGGCGATGCGAGGGACGATCTGGACGCGGTTTTCATTGCCTTGTCGGATGTGAAGGACCGGGCGGCGGCGGCCGTCAAGAAGCTCGAAAGCGATCTCCAGCAGTTGGACGCCCGCCAGCAGGCGAGTGAGGCGAACAGCGAGTATCGACAGCTTCACAGCCAAGCCGGTCTCGTCATGGTGACCGGGCGCCATCTCGCCAATCATCACAACTGGATTCACATGGGGGTCGTCCATGACCCGGCCACGATCAGTCTCGGAGACTACTCCGTCTTCCTCAGGGAGTTCGGTGGCGAGCCGAAGGCCCCCCGCCAATCCTCCGCGCGCTCGCGTGATAACCGGTGGCCGTTTGCGCAGGCGCCGCGCACGCTCAGCCCTCGCGGTTTGCAGTACATGCTCTCGCTCAAGAAGTGGGGCTTCCGGGACCGGGATCGCATCGAAGTGATCAAGGGCGATGACTCGGCCGGAGACTATCGAGGGTCCATCACCCTCTGGGTGCCCGGACATCAGCGGAAAAGAGTGTTCGCATTCGGCACGCACCTCGAAGCGCGGTTCCGCGGGCGCTACGAGATGGGCTATCTGCTGCCTTCCAGGGGCGGCACCCTTCTCCAAATGAAGGATCTTGGGCCAAGTCCGATGGAGCAACTGGAGAAGGGGCTTGAGGACGCGGTTGCAACGCGCCTGAAAAAGCAACTGGGGCCGAAGACGGCCCTAGAAGTTGGAATCGATGTTTCTTTGAGCGAGTGGGGCTCCGTGTTCTTTTTCTTCGACTTTCCGGCGAAGGAGTTTGGCTCTGCGCCCGCTGTCGCTCGCCGGCTGATTCGTGTGGCTGGGACGTATTTAAAAGAAGAGAAAGAGTTCACCCGGCTAACGACCTCAGAAGACGGCGAGACGATGCACGTGAAGGTCGTCGGCACTGCCAAGCGCGGGTTCAAGGGACTTGTGACGCGCCTCGCCGCAGAGATTCAAAAACGCGTGCAGCCGGCCGCGGCCCCGCAAGCCGCCAGGTTTGTGGACGCGGGCGCCCTGCAGAGGAAAATCAAGCGCGACGTTGGGCGGATCGCTGCCAAGACCGGGGGAGAGATCGGCGTAAGGGTTCCGGAGATTTTCCGCAGGGGAGATTTGAGACTTGCACAAGTTTCGGTCTCTGTTCAACCGGCAGCCCGAACTCCCCGCGCGATTGCCAGCGCGATGCTCTTGGCAGCCGAGGTGACCCGGTATTTTGCACAGCGCGGTCTGCGGACGACTTTTCAGGCGGGCGCCGGAGGCAGCTTGATTGTGGAAGCCCGGGGGCCGGTCGAGAACTTCTTGGGAAAGCCGTCCCCGCGCCGCGCGCCGGCGCGGGGCGTATTCGACGATGACGTCGATTCAAGCTTGGGCGCTCTCGACGCCTCCATTCAGCGGGAGCTGAAGGCCAGCGCTTGGTCCGCATGGTTTCTTTATGCTTTTACGGGAGTGCTCGCGCTTCTCCTTGTCGTAGGAGTGCCTTGGATCGTTCATCGCGACCGGGTCCTGCAGGAACGGCAATTCATTGACGCGCCGGTGCTGGACCAGACGCCGGCCGCATACGATTTGCGTTCGCAGGCTTTGCAAAGTTGGGTTCGCGACCACGTCTCTGAGGTGAATCGCACGGTCGAGCAGCTTGGCCCGCCGCAGGGGCCGCCTTCATTTAACTGGAGCTACGAGCTGAGCAAATTATCGCCGGATCAGCGCAAGCCCTTCGTCACGCTCCTTCAGAAGATCGACGCCATCCGCAGCCGGCTGGCCAGTCAGGCGACCCTCGTTACAGCCCGTGCGCTTGAATTCGAACGCAGGCAGCGCGAGCTCGAAGCCGGGAACGCCTCCGTCGAAGAGTGGGCGGAGTTTGTCAAAGCATACACGGAGTTTAGAAGCCAAGCGGGGCAACTGATGGTCACGAGCCGCCACTTGAAGACCCATCGCGACGGCTGGGTGAAGAACGGCTTAACGTTATCCCCGCCGCAGGCGCCTGACATCGACTTCGACAGCGAGTCGAGCGACTACAGGTATCTCGCCGACATCGAAGCGGCCGGGATTGTCGAAGTCCCAAGCTCCCGCCGCGCGCCGGGCCGGGTCCAGAAGGCGCTCAACGCGGACGAGCTCAGGGCGATTGTGGAGAACGCCTTTGAGGAAAATGTGAGGCGCGGCTCGTGGAAAGATCTCTTTTCCTTTGAGATTCAATGGCAGCCGGGGAGCGGCCCCATCGATCAAGCTGAACAAGTTTATGTGGTGGTGGCTTCGAAACGGATAGAGGACGAATCTCTGGCGAGCCGTGTCCTTCGCAGTGTCGCGCCCATCATTGAGCGAGACTACGGTTCACCGGAACGTTTTGTTCACGCCCAGACGATTATCCACGATCTTTCTCAACACGAATTGTTTCCCGGGAGGCCCAGGAAGCTGGGAGATGAAGACTCTCAATTGATACTTGTCTTGCTTGCTTTGCCACGGCGCGACCCGGCGGAACTTGGCTTCCCTACTCTCTCAGATGAAGAGACATCGGGTGCGAAGGCCCCGAGGATGCCGCTTAATTCGCTCTTGAACGTTCTTAATCGCGCGGGCCTCACCCAAGCGAAGTATCCATCACTGCAAATCAGCACCGAACCTGATGGTGAAAAGCATCTGCCGACCAAGGTGAGCGTCGAGATTCGCGAAGGATGGGACGTCAGATCAACCCTTGCCCAGATCGGAGAGGCGGCAGCGCGCCATTACGGGTCCGATTACTCATTTGCCGTGTGGGATTTGGGGTCCGACGTCCGCTCAGATGAGCTCAATAGGACCAACCCGATTGAACACAGGAAAACCCGGCACACGCTCATCTTGGAGCGGTCCGCTGCGCGCAAAGCGCCGGCCGCTGCGTCTGCGATTCGGCGGCTCCTCGGCCGGATTCAAAGAGTGCGTTGGACTTTCGTGGTGAATTTGAAAACAGTCCTCACGCTCTCTCTCGTTGCGATTGTGGCTTGGCCGATCGTGTATTGGACGCGTGAGCATAATGCAATTGAGCGGGAAAGACCGTTTCTCGACACGCCGGTATCTTCTCAGGACCCTGCTGCGTACGCTCTGCGTGCGCGCGCCCTCAACAAAGCTATCGTCCATTTTTCCGCCACACACCTGCGGCCCGACACCTATTCACTCAGATTCCGAATCGACAATATGGCAGCTTCCGAGCAGCCGGCGTTTCAGAAGCGCCTCCAAGTGCTCGACGACCTGTACGCGCGGGTGGAACTCCAGAAGGGACTTGTCTGGCGGCAGAACGAGACTCTCTTCAAGCGCTATAGGGACCTTCATGCCCGGGGTGCTGACACGGCCGAGTGGGCGGACTTCGTAAACCGCTACACGCAGCTTCACGCCCGGGCCAGGGCGCTGTGGGAGACAAACCGCCTTTTGGTCAGCGACTTCGAAAGACTAGAGGCCGGAGTCAATAAAGGCCCGCGCAAGGTGCCGGAGCTCGACGTTGCTACTCGATACAAAGCGCTTATTGAAATAGAGGAGCAAACTGCCATCCCCATCCGCCGCGCGCCGGCCGCCGCGTCTGGGATAGGCCGGCTCTTTGGCTGGAAACGTGTCCTGGTGATTGGGCTCGCGTGGGGGCTCGGCATCCTAGCGGTCGCTTCGCCGATGGTCTATTGGTACCGGGACCGTGCCGAGATCCGCCTGGAAAGGCAGTTCCTCGACTCACCCGTCTCGACTCAAGATCCGGCCGCCTACGGCCGGCGTTCGCGAGCCCTCGCCGCCTCCATCGCCGAGAAAACCTCGCAGGTCGGCGTGAATCTGCAGAAGGTGAAGCCACCGCTCCCAGGCGGTTCGACACCGACCCTCAAATCTCAAATCGACGATGTCCCAGCCGTCGAGCACCCGCCGTTCAACAAGCGCTTCAAAGCGCTTGAGGACCTGCGCGAGCGGTTGCAGCGCCAACACGAGCTTCTTACGGTACAGAAGGATGCGTTCTTCAGCTCCTACAGGTACCTGCACGCCCGGGGCGCTGACACGGCCGAGTGGGCGGACTTCATCGAGCGTTACACGCAGCTTCATGCCCGGGCGGAGGCGCTCGTGGACATGAGCCGCCATCTGGCTACCGACTACAAAAAGCTTGAGGCAGGGACACTCCGGAGGCCCCGCGAACTCCCGGACCTCGACATCGCGAGGCGCTACGGTCCGCTCGTCAAGGTGGAAGAAGAGCCCGTGCCTCCGGTGCCCGCCATTATCATCCGCCGGGCGCCTGCTGTCTCCAGCCGGCGGCAGCGAAGGCAGATCACCTTAGGACAGCGCATGGCTCGTCTTGCCGGCGCGAGGGTCTCTTCAGTCGAGGCCGAGTACATCAACGAGGTGGTCGTTGCCGCCAAGGATTGGGGGCTTTCGATTTCCGCTGAAGATCTTCGAGTTGAAAATGGGCAGCTTGTGGGTTTCGAGGTTCACGACCGCAAAGATTGGCACATTCCCCAGCCGGATCCCATTGTATTTGCACTTGAAGTTGAAGCACTGGTTGTTGAGCGACGCGAGCTTCCCAAGGTGCAGATGGTTTGGCACCGCGGCCATTGGCTCTCACCAGCGGGGGCAAGGGCGGGCACGCTGCGGTTTGTGAGGCCGAGCGATTATTGGGCTGAAACGCAGGCCTTGGCGGCACAGTTCGGCTATGAGCCGTCTGCGATTGCTATCCCGGGACACCAGATCTTGAGCCCTGCTTTAGGAAGCGGCCGTCAGGATCCCGGTGGAGTTAGGGTCGCATTCCAAACCAAGCTTGGGTTGCAGCCCGTGGATTTGGACAAGGTGCCATGGAAACCTAAGGAACTAGCGACTTTCACTCCGGACACCAACAACGTCGCATTCAGGATTCCAGCTGCAGGAGTTTTGACAAGGGCCTATCTTGCCCGGCGGCTCATCGGCCGGATACTGCGCGGGATTCTTCTTGAAGGGATCGCTGGAGTGGAAATTCTCGAAGGCTGGCGTGGTCAATCCGTTTCGATTAAAGGAGATCAGCTGCGTGTAGTGCTCCGTTATGAGACCAGACCGAACTCGCACTTTGATCAGGTTCGGACCGCAACTGTTCAAACTGTTGCGCGCTATCTTCAACGCCACCGCTTGGAGGTCGCGGTCAAGGCGGATGAGGATGCGCACACCGCAGATCTCGAAATCACCGGGCCCACATCTGCAGTGTTGTGGTCCTCCCGCCGCGTGCTGGCGTCTGCGAGATTTTATGATGATCTTCAACAGAGGCTCAGCGATCAGCGCATTCAGGAAGCAACGTGGCTCACGCCTGGAACTTTCACAGATCCCCCGGAGGAGCTTCATATTTCGACGCATGGTGATAAGGTGGTGGGCCAGCGATTCACAAGACTTGTCGAAAGCTGGTTTATCTTGAGCCGCTACCAGCGCGCCAGCGTCCGAAGCACCGCGGCTTCAGCCCTTGGGGTATTCTATTATTCAGTGACCTTGCACCGTCTCGTGCAGCCACTAACCTTCGACTTTGACACGCTCGTTACGCAGGTGGTGGACGCCGCGATTGCGGTCAAGTGGCCCCGTCCCGGAACGGGGTATGCGCAGTTTAGTGTTTCTCACAGGGACCTTCCAGGAATTGCCGCCGGCATCGCCGGCATCGGCTATGAGGCGTTGGAGGATGCGCTTGAGAGCGTTAGGCGCGGTGATCTTGCAAAGAGGCCCCGGCGCTCCTATCAACTTGATACGGCGGCCGCGCAGGTCTTGAGGGATCGTTACTACCGCGAGAATCCACTAGCAGCCGAGGCGGCCCGGATCGAAAAACTTGTACGGTATGCTGCTCGCAATGACGTTCACAAT
>CAZPNG010000139.1:0-4086 GCA_964587845.1 uncultured bacterium
CGCCGGCCTCCTCGTTGTTTTCCTCGTTGAACTTGCGAACCAGCTCCTCGAAGACCGTGCCCATCGAGTGGTTGTCGATGCCATTCGGATGAAGTGGGCCCGCCGGCGAGAGGTCGATGTCAGGATCGAGGAACTTGTTGATCAGCGTGCCGATGGCGTCGGCCTTGGAGAGCGTTTGGAGTTGGTTGCGAAACTTGAAGTTCTCGAGGATGTCCTGAACGTTGGGCGAGAAGCCGTTGAGATAGTCCTCGAAGTCGGCGAGCAACTGTTGCTGGCTGCCGCGCGACATTAGATCGCGCAGGGTGAAGCGCGAGGTGTTGTAGAAGGCTTGCCCTGCGTGTTAGCGCCGCCTTCTGACTGTCCAGTTTTGGGCGGTGCTGACTGTCCAGTTCCGGCCGTTTAGGCTGTTCCGGCCAAAGCGCGGCCCGCGGGTCAGCGCGGAAAACAAAAAAAACGGGCACGGCAGGCCCGCCTACTCCGACCCGTCAAAACCAAGGTCCTTCTGTTTGCGCTTGCGTACCCGATAGCTGCTCCCCTCGATCTTGACCAACTCCCCGTTCTCGATGAGCCGCTCAGCTATCGCCGTCGCCACGGCGTTGTCCTGGAACACCTCTCCCCATTCCCGGAAGGCTTTGTTGGTGGTCAATATGACCGAGCCTGTCTCGGATCTCTTCGAGATTACTTGGAAGAAGAGGTCGCGTCCGTGCTTGTCCAGGGGCAGATAGCCCAGTTCGTCGATTACGAGCAGCCGGGGCGAGCAGTACTTGCGCAGCGCCCTGTCCAGGCTGTGGTCGGCCTGCGAGGCCACCAGACGGTTGATCATGTCCGCCGCCGTCGTGTAGAGGGTTCTGATTTCCCTCTGACATGCGGCGTAGCCGAGGGCCAAGGCGAGATGCGTCTTGCCCAAACCCCCGCGACCGAGAAAGATGAGGTGGCCGCGCTTCTCGACAAAATCCATCGTGAGCGCATGGAGCACCAGTTGTTTGGGGATGGCGGTCGGATGCGACCAGTCGAAGCTGTCGATGGTCTTGATGCTCGGGAAGCGCGCGGCCTTCACCAGCCGAGCCACCAACCGCTCGTGCCGATAGGCGCCTTCGTGGTCCAAAATCCGCTCCAGGAACTGACGGTGCGACAGGTTCTCCCGGGCGGCCGCCTCGAGCAGGGCCTCGTACGTGCGCGCCGTTTCGAAGAGGCGTAGCCGCTCCAGGCGCGCCCCGAAGTTCTCGGGGCCGCTCATAGGCCGCCGCCCTTGGGCGCCCCGAAAAGGTCGTCGTAGAGGCCCAGATTGGTCTCTTCGACGACGACCTGCGCCCAGTCGGGCTTCTTCGTCAGCACCAGCGGCTGCGTCCGCGGCTGCCGGCGCGCCGCATCCCGCTGCAGGACGATGTTCTGGATGTAGGCCGCGCCGAAGGCGTTGTAGGCCAGGGCGCGCCGCAGCGCCTCCAGCACCTCAGCCTTGCCGTGCTCCCGGACGAGGTCCAAAATCTTGTCCAAGTGGCTGGCCAGGTGCAACTCCGCCGCCACCAGGCCCTTGAGGTAGCCCTCGCACTCGGGCCCCAGGGCCAGGAAGGATTCCACCCGCTTGGCCGCCCGCGCCTTCGTGCGCTTGGCCAGTAGCCCCGCGTAATGGGCCGGGTTCTCGATGACCCGGTACTTCTCGTAGCTGCGGGCATGGGTCGCCGCGAGATCCGGGCCGTCATAGACCCACACCGTCTGCCCCGTCGCCTTGAGCGTCAGTGTCCGCCGCGCCTTGGTGTAGGGCACCGTGTAGCGGTTCGTCTCGAACTGGACCAATCCCTGCGTGCTCGCCCCCACCGTGCGCACGATGCGGCAGTCGTAATCCGTCGCCGGCAGGCCCTGCAAGAGCGGCCCCTCCGCCGCGAAGCGGTCCATCGGCCGCTCCCGCGTCGTGCCGTGCAGCCGCGCGTTGGCCTCCTCGGCCAGCCAACGGGCCCCGTCCTCGCGCAGCACGGGCAGGTTCACCTCCGGCCGCCCCGCCAAAAAGGCCGAGCGCACGTACTTAATCCCCGACTCAACCTTCCCCTTCTCCCAGCCGGCCCTCACGTTGCAGGGGACCGGCTCGAACAGGCACGCCCCTGCGAAGTCCATGAACCGCGGATGGAACCGAATCTCGCTGCCGACCCGCGACAACACCACCGTCTTCAGGTTGTCGTAGTTGATCTTCTTGGGCACCCCGCCGAAGAACTTGAACGCGCTAACGTGCGCCGCCAGGAAGTCCTCCAGGCACTGCGATAGCGTGAACTCCAGGTACATCATCCGCGAATAGCTCAGGACCATCACGAAGCACGACAGCTTGCGCTTCGCGTTGCCGAGCTGGATTGTCCCGATGTTCGCCCAGTCCACCTGAGCGAACTCGCCCGGCTGCGTCTCAAGGCGCAGGAAGACCCGAGGCTCAGCAATCCGGATGGAGCGCAGGAACTCTTTGAGAATCGTGTAGCCGCCCACATAGCCTCGCCGCCGAGCCTCCCCCAGCAGCTTCTTGGCGCTTAGCTCCGGGTACTCGCGCAACCGTTCCCGCAGGTAGTCCTTGAACATCTCCAGCTTCCCAGGCTCCGCCCCGCGCCGCGGCAGGTCCGCCGGCGGACCCCCGGGGCTCGCCAGGGCCCGGCGCACCGTCCACCGATGCACCCCAAGCCGTTTTGAGATCGCGCTCTTGGACAGCTTCTCCACCTCGAAGAGCCGCCGAATCGCGCCCCACAGTTCCGCGTCCATGCCCGCCATTATCACCCCGGCACCCCTTTCGCCGCTATACCGGTCTCCTTTGCGGAACAAGACCCCGCTGTCGACGAGAGCAGGTAGTCCTCGATGGCTCCCACCCGTCGAGACAGCCCGGTTTCGTTTGCGGAACATTCACCGCTCCGCAACGACTCGATTACCCGCAGCTTCTCGACGACAATCCGGGCTGACCCGGTTTCGTTTGCGGAGCGCCGGACCGCCCGCAAAGCCTTCACCCGACGCACACTGTCCCGTCGCACATACGCGGGATGGGTGCGCCGGTAGTGGCGCCAGTAGTCAGGAAAGGCTTTCGCCCACGCGCGGGCCTTCGGCTTTGCCCGTGCGAGGTAGTTTGGGTTGCGCGTCCGCCAACTCCGCAGCTTCTGTCGACGGCGCGCCCGTCGGCACGCTGGGCGCGAGCAGGCCTTCTGATGCCCGGCCGCGTGCGGATCGGGTTCGTACCAACGACCGCAATAGGCGCACTGCTTGCGCGCATGCTTCATGGCGGGGCCACCCCTCACGGGGAGCGTACCTGGATGCCATTACAGGGGAAGGGACGACGGCGGCCAGGACGGCCGCCGGATTTTCGCGCGATTCGACGCTACGGCAACGAGAAAGGCGACGGCCACGGCAACAACGGCTACGGCCTGCTCAACGAGCCCTGCGTCCTAGAACGACATTCCCCGGAGAATTCTCTACGGCAACAACATCACGACCTGGACAACGACTACCGGCCCTTTCTGGACAATCAGCCGGTGGCGTTAACACTACGGGGCGATCCGCTGCGCCTTCCGGTTCTGGAAACGAGAGGGCAAGCTGAGGAGCAATCCCATGGAGCTTGTCGAACGCCCGCGGCGCGAGCACACGCTCATACGGCCGCTCAGCCCCCAGCAAGCCGCGCGGCTGCTCGAAATGCCGAGTACGCGCACGGCCCAAGGCCTGCGCGACCGCGCTATGATCGCGCTCATGCTCGATTCGGGCTTGCGCGTCTCCGAGGTCCTGTCGCTCGAAGTCACTCGGATCGACTGGGTCAACTGCGCCTTGAGCGTGATGGGCAAAGGCCGCAAAGAGCGCACCGTGCCCTTTTCGGCCAAGACCGGACAGATCTTCTTGGAATACGCCCGCGAGCGCGTCAAGGGACCGGTGAAAGACCCGCAGTTCTTCCTCGGCCGCACCGGGCGAAGGCTGGAACGCACCAAGGTTCGCAAGCTCGTCGTGCGCTACGGCAAGGCGGCGGAGATCGAGGGCGTGCGAGTCTCGCCGCACACGCTGCGCCACACCTTCGCCGTCATGTATATCCGCAACGGCGGCGACTCGTTCAGCCTACAGGAAATCCTGGGGCACTCGACG
>CAZPNG010000140.1:0-2921 GCA_964587845.1 uncultured bacterium
GGCCACGGGCGTTGGACGGTGCAAACGAGAAGTGTTCTCGTTCGCACGGAGGAACATCAGGCCGCTGTTTTGGCCCGCACCCGCGCGGCCGGTCAGGTTCGACTCGTCCCGTATCCCATGGGTTACCGAATCGAGGGGACACAGGTCATCCTGCCACTCCGGGACGCGCCCCGGATTCTCTCCAGCCTGCCGCGGGCTGTTGTCGTGATGCCGCGCCGCAGCCCCATTCACATGTCCACACTGGGGTTGGCGCTGGAGATCATTCCAACACCTTACGAGAGGAACCTGCTCGAGCTCCATTTCAGGTTCGGCCAGCTGACGCATGCTCGAGTCCAAACGGCGCCGGGGCCGGTGCGCTTGGATTGGCTGGAACCGGAACTCAAGGACGGCCCGCGCATTCTCATGCCGCTCGAACTCCTTGAGGAAAATCGCCGGCAGAACGCCGGCACCTTGGTGCTTCGAAGGCCGGGAAAAAGGCGCGACACAGTGCTCGAGGGGACTTCCATCAAGGTGCCGGCCTCTTTGCAGGCTCGGGGGCGCGTCCAGATTTTATGGGGCAAAGTCGACAGCCGCGTTCTGGCCTTGAAGGCGCTCTTTCGGCTGAGGCGGGGGAAGTTGACCCAGCATCCTCTCGTTTTGCGCCGTGACTGGATCGGGCGAACCATGGAGGTTGAAATGACGGACGGCCGGGTCACAGAGCTCCGCGTGCTCATGAAAGAGGGCTGGGAGCGCATGGAGATTCACGAGCTTGAGTCCGGCACGCCCGATGAAACCGGGCCCATTGGGGAGCGCTTGAGAGTTCTCCACCGGCCTGGCAGGCCTGAACCGGTTATTTACGCCAAGAACTATGGATACCGCGCGGCATCAGGTGAAGATGCAGCCGACAAGGCCAAATTGCGGGACGCTCTGAGCCTGAATTATGATGGAAGCCACCAGAATTGGGGCGAGTTCCCTGAACTTTCAGCCAAAACGCCTGACCCGAAAGCCCCGGACCCTCGAGACGCGGCGTTTCAGGCTCACCCCGGCGAGGACAGCCCCCTTCCGTCTGCGCAGCAGCCCGAGATCGACGGATTTCGCACGCTCCTTGAAGATGAAGCACAGCAAGCGGGCGGGGATGGGGCGTCGAATGCCCGCTGGCAGGCGCTCATTCGCCGCGCCACCCGTCAGTTGGCGGGCGAGGGAGTCGCCCCTGAGCCGGCAGGTGAGGCGCCGGCACAGGGGGGAGTCCCGGCCTGGTTTCGTGAGATGGGAGCCAGCGGGCTGTTCCGACTGCACTCGCTCGTGGCCGATCACTATGCGCGCGCAGCCGCCGGCGTGCTGGACGGGCCGGCAAGAAAAGACGTCGCCGCATTTCTCTTGGCATCCTGCGGATTCCTCGCTGCGCACGCTGGGCTGCGCAGAGATGTCGTGAAAGTCATCGCAGCCTCACCCTTCGGCACGCTTCTCATCCTGCGCCGCTGGGTCCGCGAGCTTGAAGCGGTGCCGCACGCTGAGCAGTCGGCACGCCGCTCCGGCTCCCTTCGCCGGATTGAGGAAAGGAAGATTCTCGGCCCGGCGCTCAGGAGGATCATCCGCCGCCACTTTGAGGCTCATCCCCAACCTCTCTCCCGGCGCGTCTTGATTGATCTGCAGGCCGGGTCAGGGTCGCTCCCCGAGGGTCTTGCGCCTCAGTTCGGCACGGTGATGGCCTTTGAGCCCGACGGCCGGTTGAACCGCCAGCTCGCGGATAAGGAAAGCCCCACCTTCCATGTTTCGCGCAGCCGCGTCGCAGAGTTGATGGAGAGACCGCCGGGTCTCTTCGAGGGGGATGTGGTCCTCCTCAACCGTCTTCTTTGGGTCTTCAAGTACGAAGACGATGAGCGCGTGCTGGAGTGGGCGGCCAGTCTTCTGAAGCCGAACGGATTATTGATCTGTGTCTTCGACGACCGCGTGCCGGAGACAGGTTCGCGCGCCCACCTGCGCAGGGGTTTCCTGGGATATCACGACGTGGAACCCGTGCCGGTTCGCTTCGCAGACTATCTCAAGCGGCGCGGCTTCGCAGTCCAGACCTACCGGCATTCCCTTGAGATCAGCCGGCGTGATGGCGGTGAGTCTGTCCACAGTCTTCTGCGCGCCCAACTCCCCGGCCTGCCCGCTCACCTGGATTGGAAGGTGTCGAGCTACGCGGCGCGTTATCTCGGCCCCGACAGACCCTTCGCGATCGGCGCCTTCATTCTCACGGCCGAAGAGCGAGCCAACGGCAACCCGCCTGTTCCCGCGCTTGAGCCGGAGCGCGTGGTGCGCTTGTCCCCCGCGCGCCGGCAGTCCGGGGCGCGCGCGCGGCCATACCGTAATGATGCGAGGGTCGAGCGGATTCTCAGCGGCATTTTGCGCGATCACCTGAGCCGCTCGCGCCGCCGGCCCAAGGTCGGGCAGAGCCACCCGCTCCCTGGCCAAATCCGGTTTTACGGCGAGCACAAGGACAAGCTGACCTCCGTGAAGCTGGGCCGCTACGGCCGGCGCGCTCTCTTTCTGTATTTCGAGGAGCGCTTGAGCGCCAACGAGATTGCCAAGCGGCTGCGGCCGCAGCGCGAGCGCTCCGCGCATGAAGCTCAATACGCCCAGAGCGTCGTCGAGCTTGCGTTGGAATACATGAGGCGCGGGCTCGACCAAGATTTCCGTTTCGTGGATTCGCACCGCAGGGACTTGAAGCGTCTCCCGCTCCGGGAGCGCCGGGTGCTTGAACTTTTCTATGACGACCGGCGCGTGTTCCTGACCGAGAGAAGCGTGGGCCTGCGCCTGGGCCTCCGCGTCCCGGCGGTGCGGAGCGCGCTGGCTTCCGGGATGAACCGGCTGCGGGATCTTGCGGCCCGGCGCTTGAGGCGCAATGTGCGGGCAGAGCAGGTTCGCGCTCAGGCGTATTCGTTCTTCCGCGATCTCGT
>CAZPNG010000141.1:0-3115 GCA_964587845.1 uncultured bacterium
TTCGGAGGACAGGCAATCCAACCAAATACAAGAAAGACCACGAGCAGGATATATGAAGCGGCACGTGCCGTCAAGTTGAACCCTTCCGCCGTGAAGAAATTGCTCGCAAAAGCCGCCCCAAGCGTGATGTGGTACGAGGTCATCAAGGCGCTTGAGAGAACCTTTCTTCTTGAGGGTGTCAGCAGATTCATCGTGGTGCTCTTGATAGGAAGGCAAGGTAGCAGGTTTTTTAGTAATAGTCAATACAATATTGTAGAAAAAGGATATTCAGGGTCGGCCCGCCAATCCGCCTCACGAAGCGGGCAGGCGGCCTACCGGTTCAGACCGGAGGTTCGGGCGCGGGTCGAAGCGCAAAACCGGGCGGTGCGCGGGGAGTACGACCATTTCGTCCAATCGAGCCCCGACTTCCTGATCAGCCGAACAGCCTTTGACGAGCACATCGCTGAGCCCCTCGCGCGCGAGATCGGCGAGGGCAACCGCGGCAAGCAAATGCTTTCGATCGGCATGGGGCCTGGTTACCTGGAGCACAATCTCGTCACCGACTACGGCCTACTGGCGCTCGGCCTGGACTTGACCGAGCGGCTCGTGCGGGTTGCCTTTGAGCGCGGCCTGGCAGCCGTGATCGGCGACGGACAGTACCTGCCCTTCAGGAACGGGCAGTTTGACATCGTGACCTTGATCGAGGTGATCGGCCATCTCGACCTTCGGCGGGCTCTGAGCGAGGCCTACCGAGTCGTGCGCAAGGGCGGCGTCCTTCACGTTGCCGGATCCCGGCTGCACTCCTCCGTGGCCCGGCGCGCGCCGTCTCGTGCCTCCGGGCCGGACGAGCTGCCGCCTCCGAGCCCCAATATTTTCTCTGACGACATCGCGTTCATTCTGCACGAACTGTATCTGGAGCGGCACCAGCCGGACGATCGGCGGGCGGCACGGGCCGTGAAACTGTTGCGCCTGGCGGAAGAGGACGTGCCCCTTCGCGTAGGAAACTGGTCCGAGGCCGAGGCGTTCTGGTTGGTCGAGTTGCTCGCCCGCGTTCTTGAGGATCTGCCATATCTGGGCTCCGTGGACCTGGAGGTAAAGTTCCGAAACCTCTTGGCAGCCGTCGTGAATCGTACAGGGGCCCGGCTGTTGGACCATTTCCGGACTCCGGTGCAAACGGCGGGCCTGCGGCGGGATTATTACCGGTCGATCGTTGCTCTTCAAGACGTGCGCGATGCGTTCGCCCGGCGCGAAGAGCGCCTCCTCTCTCACTTGGGAGAGGCGGGAGAAGCGGGCGAACGCGCAGCCGCCAACCTGGCCGCGAGACTTCGAGGAGTGATCAGGAGAAGCCCGCGGCCTTTCAACGAGGAGCGGCTCGCGGAGGCCTTCTCCAAAGCCGCGATGGTGCGCATGGATGAAGCTCAGCCGCTCGTCACGTGGGCTGCCGACGGCTGGACGCGCGCGCGCCGGGTTTCTTTGCTTGCGGCTGTTCTCGCGGTACCGCTCGCGCTCGTTTATTTTGCGGCAGGAGCCGCCGGCTTGATTGCGTTGCTTGCCACCGGGTTGATTGCCACCGTCGTCCTGTGGGCGTACTTTCCGTTCGCCTTTGAGCAATCCCTTTGGCTCCTTTGGGACCATGTCTGGAACAGGACGACCTGGTCGAACCGTGTGATCAGGGAGGAATGGGGCCGGGGATGGTGGCGCCATCGAGCCCTGTCGCTGCCCGCGGCGAATCCCGGCGTGCTCGGCCATGCGCAGTCCATTACCTTCGTCGGCCCCCAACGCTTCTGGTGGCTGCATGAGGACGTTCACGGCGACTTCGAGCGGGCGGGCGAACGCCACCGGGACTACTGGGATTATCTGCTCTACGAACTCGCGCCTCATGTGGCACAGGTGTTGTACGCCCTGCGCCGGCGCTCAGAGGGCAGTCGGATTCTGCCGGCATTTCGATGGCGGCGTGATTTGAGCTGGCTCCGCGGCCGCATGCGCCGATACGCGAAAATTGCCGCGGAACCCAAAAACGAGCTGCAGAAACTTCTCTACAAGGAACGCCTGCAGGTCGTATCCGAGTGGGCGGATCAGGGCGTCGAGACGGCTGTGCGCGTGCTCGATGCCTACGGGCTGAATGCTCACTCCTACAGCGAGGACAGCGCCCTGCGGGTCGCGGAATTGCTGCTTGAGACCGCCCGGCATGGCGACGGACTGCGCGGGTTTGTGGCCCGCTTCGCCGGCAAGTCAGCCGTCGAAATCCGCCGTGCCGCCGAGGACCTTCTCACGCGGGCGGCCTCAGACCGCTCCTGGGTCGAGGACCGCAAGCGCGAGGCCCTTGAAGGCCTGCGCCAAGCCGCCTCGCGGGTGATCGAGACCGACGTGCAGTACCGCGCCGAGCTTGGGAAGCTTGCAGGGCAGACGCAGCTTCTGGGTCAGATCGAGCGCCTGGACCACGTGCTGGAAACCTTCGCTCCCGCAGAACCCGAAGGCGAGTGGGAATACATTTCCGCCCGGCGCGAGAGTCCCGCGCGGGTCGCGCCGATGGGGGAGGCCGAGGTGCGCGAGCTGGCCGGGGGCGCGAAGAGACTGGCCGCGTATCTCCACACTGAACGCGTCAAGGCCGCTCTCGTGACCGGCAACACGGATTGGCTCAGAAGCTTGAGAGCGGCGTGGGACGCTCTCGGCTATTCCGGCGCTGAATGGCCGACGGTATTTCTAGCTCCGGCCCGAGAGGCGATCCAAGTGCTCGCATGGGACCGCCCTCACACTGAACTCACGAGCCCCGAAGCTCGACAGGCGCTGGCCCACGTCGGTCGGGCATACTCCCGCTGGAAACCCGAGGCCTCGATTGCAGACCGAGCTTTCGCCTCTTCAGAGATCGATCGCGTGATCGCGGCCCTTCGCGCGTCCGCCGGGCGGGCGGCGGGCGGGTTTGAGGCGAAGATCCGCGGCTTCCTGCGGCGGATGTCGGGCCGCGGCGTCCGCAAGGTGGCCCGCATCGCGGCGGCGAGTGACATTCATGGAAACCTGCTGCGGCTCACTCAAATCCTGGTGCACGCCGCCCGTCAAGGGGTGGACTCCTATGTCTTCGCGGGGGATTATCTGGACCGCAATCCCGACTGGCTCGAGACCGTCGATCGCATCCGCA
>CAZPNG010000142.1:0-7728 GCA_964587845.1 uncultured bacterium
ATCCTTCGCTTCGCTCAGGATGACGTTCGCACTGTGGTCCGTTCCACAATCGGAAGCCGCTCGCCCAAAAACCGCCGCCCGATGCGCTTGAACTGGCGCGGCCGGTCGGTGAGATACACCTTCAAGCCGCCCCGCGAGCGGCCGTTGGCGAGGCGCCCCTCGCTTTGGAGCTCTGCTTCCAGCCACCGGACCGTTGCAGGAGCCGAGTCGATCAGCCGCGCGCGCGTGCCGACGATTTTCAGTAGCTGCGCTTTCAAAAGGGGGTAATGCGTGCAGCCCAGGATCACCACGTCCACGCGCCGGGCCAGGATGGGTTTAAGATAATGCTCAGCGATGCGCCGAGTCACCTCTCCGGAAAACCATCCCTCCTCCACCAAGGGCACGAAGAGCGGGCAGGCCTTCTGAAACACCTTCACCGCCGGATCCAGGCGCTGGATGGCGCGACCATAGGCGTTCGATTCCACCGTGGCCGGCGTGCCCAAGACACCGACGCGTTTGGCGCGCGTCAGGCGGACCGCTTCCTCGGCAGTCGGCTCGATGACGTCAATGAGAAAACCCCGGCCGAAGCACCGGGCGAGGACGTCCCGGGCGGCGCTGGCCGCGGAACTGCACGCCACGACAACCTTCTTGACTCCCAGAGCCTTCAAGAAGGCCACGCAGCCGGTGGCTGCCTCCTGGATTTCGACGGGGGACTTTGTGCCGTAGGGCAAGCGCGCGAGGTCGCCGAAATAAATGACGCGCTCCTGCGGCAGCCGCTTGCGGATTTCCCGCACGACGGTCAGACCGCCGAGCCCGGAGTCAAAGACCCCGATCGGCCGGGGGCCGGCGGCTTCAGCCTTTCGGCTGCGGCCGCGTGAACCCGAACGTGCCTTCATACAGCTCCTTATAGCGCAGGATGCCCCGCGACACCGCGCGGGAAAGTTTTCCGAGAAAGGCCTGATCAGTCAGGCGGCGCGCGTCATCCGGATGAGTCAGAAAGCCGAGTTCCAGGAGCAGGGCGGGCTTGTCGGTATTCCAAAGCACGTGAAACGAGGCGGTCTTCAGGCCCCGGTCCTCGCCCAAGGCCGCCGCCCGAATCTCCTCTTGAACTAGGCCCGCCAACTCGAGCGATTCCCGGCGGTTCTCTGTCAGGATCAAGTCCCAGAGGGTCGCATCATGGCCCGCCTTGTTGGGAAGATCGGGATGGTCCTGCGCCTCCCCGGAGTTTGCGTTCATGACGGAGATCGCGCGCTCGGTGTCGTCCACCGCGTCGCTTAAGTAAAAGATCTCAAAACCGTTGGCGCTCTCGGCCCCCGCAGAATTGGCGTGAATGCTCACGACCAGGTCCGCGTTGGAGCGGTTGGCCATTTCCGAGCGGCTTTCGAGGCTCACCGTGCGGTCGTCCTCGCGCGTCGTGTAAACCGCCAGGCCGTCCTGTTCGAGCTGCGCGCCCAGGAGCTTGGTGAAGGCGAGGGTGACGTCCTTCTCGCGCAAGCTCCCCCATCCGATCGCGCCCGGATCCGATCCGCCGTGCCCCGCGTCGAGAACGACCGAGTCGACACGGAACGGTTCGGCCGAGTCCCCAAACCAAACGGACTCCTCGGCCATCACCTCCCGCCACCAGGACCAATTCAACATTTCCGCGGGGATCATGGTGCGGCCCTGCCAAAACCGGGGAGGATTCTCGAGCCGGTGCACGTTGCCGTCCACAGACACAAACGGCTCGTCGATCAGGAACGTGAGGGAACGCCGGCCGCGGGAGAGCGTGACGCGCCTGGCGAACGGATCCCACAGGCAGTTCAGCTCAAAGCCCTGGACGTAACGGGCGAGATCGTAGTAGGGGCGCTCGTCTAAATACTGGACGCTCGGAGGCGGGGAAGAAGGATCGCCCTGGGCCCAAGCACCGGTTGCCCACAGGGCCACGGCGAGGAGAGTACAGCACCTGTGCATGCGCGGATTGTAGCACCCGGCGGCGCGAGCCGCCAGGGAGCTCTCCCAAAGATGAACGGAGCGAAAGGACCTTAACTTAAGGCGCGCTGGCGGCCTGGGACGTAACGACGTTGGCTGCCTGTTTGCCCTTGGGGCCATCGATCATCTCGAAGCTCACTTCCTGGCCTTCCGCAAGGGTCTTGAAACCGTCCCCCTGGATGGCTGAGTAGTGCACGAAAATATCGGGGCCGCCGTTGCCTTCAATGAAGCCGTACCCCTTTTGATTATTGAACCACTTGACGCGACCTTGCTGCTGCTGTGCCAACGCGTGTTCCTCCTTGGTTTTGTTAGGTGCTCTTAACGGAAAACTTTGTCTTTGACCTCTTCGGCATGGTAGGAGCTGCGAACAAATGGGCCGGCGAAGGCGGCGGCGAATCCGAGCGCAGTGGCCCGCGTTTCGAGATCTTCGAAGACGCGCGGCTCGATGTACTCGACGACTTCAACCTTCCCTTCCTTCGGCTTCATGTACTGGCCGATCGTGACCATGTCCACGCCGGCTGCGCGAAGGTCTTGGAGCGTTTGCTCCACCTCTTCACGCAACTCCCCCAGCCCCAGCATGAAGCCGCTCTTCGTGATCTGATCGGGCGCAATCACCTTGGCGCGCGCCAGGAGCTCCAGGGTGCGATCGTAGCCGCCCTTGGGCCGCACGCGCTTGAAGATGCCGCGCACCGTTTCAATGTTGTGATTCAAGACGTCCGGCCGCTCCGCGAGCACCGCGCGAAGGCTCGGTTCCTCCCCCGCAAAATCGGGAATGAGAACTTCCACCGTCGCGGACGGGTTGGCCCGGCGGATCGCGCGGATGGTCGCGCAAAAGTGCGCGGCGCCACCGTCGGCCAGGTCATCGCGCGCCACCGAAGTGACCACCACGTGGCGCAACGCCATGCGGCGGGCCGCCTCGGCCACCCGCTCCGGCTCCCCCGGATCGGGAGGGTCGGGCCGCAGCGTGTCGATCGCGCAGTAGCCGCACCATCGCGTGCACCGGTTTCCCAAGATCATGAAGGTGGAGCGGCGCTGGGAGAAGCACTCGGTGATGTTGGGACAGCGGGCGGACTGGCAAACCGTGTTGAGGTGAAGATCCTCAAGAAGACTGCGGGTCAGGAGGGCGCTTTGCGAGGGAATCGCCTTCCTCAACCAAACGGGCAAACGCCTTGGCGCTTCACGCAAAAGGGCCTGAGCGGACTGCACGCTCCCACACTCCATCGGCCTTCCTGCGCCTGCCGGGCATGTCCCCGTTCAGCCGGAGAAGGACCTCAAATGATTCCGCTTGAACCGAAAACCCAAAGAGCAACAACTTTTTACCAGAACGGCCGGGCACCGTCAAGCATAAAGTCCTCAGCCGCTCTTACTGCGCACCCTCCAACTCGGCCGTGTTTCCCAGGACACCGTAAGCAGCCTCCTGGATCGCCTCCGCATAGGTAGGATGCGCGTGAATCGTCTGCGCAATGTCGCCCACTTTCAGGCGGTGGCGCACCGCGAGCGCCACCTCCGCGATCAAATCGGCCGCGCCCTCCCCCAGAATGTGCCCGCCGAGGACGACGGCGTTCTTGGAGTCGATGACCAGCTTGACGAACCCTTCCGTCTCGCCGCGCAGCTGCGCGCTTCCCAGCGTGGTGAACGGAACCACCATCTGAATGGCGCTCAGGCCCCGTTCGCGCGCCTGCTCCAGGCGCATCCCCACGGAAGCGATCTCCGGAATGGTGAAGATGCACGTGGGGCAGGCGGTGTAATCCATGGGGAATCGGACGCCCTTGCGAATCTGGTTCACCACGTGCAGAGCTTCAGCCGAGGCGACGTGCGCGAGCATGGGCGACTTGAGGATGTCCCCGGCGGCGAAAATCCCCTTCGCCGAGGTTTCCAGGTGCGGATCCACCCAGACCGCGTCGCCGTCCAGGCGCACACCCGCCTCCTCCAAACCCAAGTGATCGGTGTTGCGCCGCCGTCCGACCGAAAGGATCATGCAGTTCGCCGAAACGGACTCGCCGCTAGAGAGATTCACGGTCAGGCGCTCGCCCTTCTCGACCGACACCACTTTCGTCTTCAGAGCCAAGCGAATCTGGCGCATCTTGAAAAGATACATCAAGCGGAAGGCCACGTCCGCGTCCTCGAAGGGCAAGAGCCGCTCGTTCGCCTCGACCAGCGCCACCTCCGAATCCAGTGCACGAAAGAGAGACGCGAACTCACAACCGCTCACGGTGGCGCCGACCACCACGATGCTTTTGGGAATCTCGGGGAGCTGGAAAACGTCCGTGGAATCCAGGATTCGCTCGCCGTCGAACGCGATCCCCGGAAGCTCCATGGGCCTGGCTCCAGTCGCGATGACGAAATAAGACGCTTTGACTGTCTCTCGCTCGCCCCGGCGCGTTTCGATCTCCACGGTATGCGGGTCCAGGAAGCGGGCGCGGCCCGCCTTGAGCACGACCGCGTGCTTCTCCAAAAGCCCGCGGATGCGCGAGCCGATTCGCTCGGAGACTTCCTGCATGCGCTGTTTCATCGCGGCCCAGACCGGACGCGGCGTGCCGACGAGAATCCCCATGTCGGGGCCTCGCTTAACCTTGGCGTACAACTGGGCGGAGGCAATGAGAGCTTTCGTGGGGATGCATCCTGTGTGCAGCCAGACGCCGCCGATCTTGTCGCGCTCGATCAGGCAGGTACGCATCCCCAGCCGGCCGGCGTGCTGCGCCGCCATGTAGCCACCCGCTCCCCCGCCGATCACCACGAGATCAAATGTTTCCATTACACGCGTCCCAGGAGAAACGGAGGGATGGAGATGTCGATGACCGTGACCTGCCCTGCATGCGCCGGGCCTCGAGCGGCAAGCAGGCCCTTCTTCATGCAGCCCAGGGTGGCCGTCCAGCGGGCCTTGACGGCTGCCGTTGCCACGCGGCCCGTGTCGGCGTCCAGGCCGGAGGGCAGATCGATGGCCAGGACGGGCCTCGCGGCCGAATTGAGCGCTCCGATTACAGAGAGCGCCGGCTCCTTCAAGTCTCCCGAGAAACCCGTACCGAAGATCGCGTCGACGAGGAGGTCCTGAGCCGCCCACTCCCGGCACCAGCGATCCAAACATTCGGGAAGATGGATCTCCGCAACAGGGATGTTCATGCGCTTCACGATTTCTGCTTGGATGCGCGCGTCGCCGCGAAGCTCGCCCAAAGAACACAAGAGGTAAACTGAGACATTCACCCCGTGGTTGGCAAGGTGCCGGGCCACGACCATCCCGTCGCCCCCGTTGTTGCCCTTGCCGCAGACGATGCCCACGCGGGCGCTCGGCGCCGGGCAGGTGAGCAAAGTTCGGAGGATTTGGAGCGCGAGTTCACTCGTCCGCAGCCCCGCGTTTTCCATGAGAATGAGGCTGGGAATGCCGACTTCCTCGATCGCGAGGCGGTCGAGTTCCCGCATCGAGGCCGCACTCAAAGCCGGAGGATCCATCGGGAAGAGTCCCCCAATGAAAACAGCTGGGAATATCCGAACTTAGGGGAAGACGCGCGCCGGGTGGCCTTGAGCCGCAAGCTCGCGGGCCGCAAGTTCGGCTTCGGTGCGCGCGCGGAAGCCGCCGAGCCTGACTTCAAAGACGGTGTCGGAGCCGGAGCGCGCGCGGTGAATGTAGGCGCGGTAGCCCTGGCCGACCAGGGTGTCGCGCAGCCGTTGAGCCGTTGAGAGGTCATAGGAAGCCCCCAGCTCCACGCCCCAGGAATCATTGATCTCCACCTCACCCTGGCGCAGACGCTCAGCTTCAAAGCTCTTCGGGTAGCGCGTTTCAAGCTCGTGCGCGTAGGATTGGGCCTGTGTGAACCGCCCCAGCTTCTGGCAGGCGAGCACCAGATTGTAGTAAGCCGTGGGAATCGCGGGGCTCGCGGGAAAAGCGCTGGGGATTTCCTCATAGAGGCGCGCCGCGACTTCGAAGTTGCCGGCCAGGAAAAACGAGTCGGCCACCCCCATCTCCGCCTGGTCTCGGAACGGCAGCTTGCGCGGGTTTTCGAGCAGGATCTGCTTGAAGTAGCTGCGGGCCTCGCCGTACTGCTTCTCGGCGAGAAGGGCCTTGCCGAGGATGAGCATCGCCTCGGCCCGCTCCAAGCCGCGCGAGGTCAGCATGTAGGCGCGCGCGTAGTCGATCGCGCGCTGGGTCTCGCCCTTGAGGAAGGTGATCTTGATGACTTCGAGCTGGTTCGCGAGTAGTCGCTCCTCGGCCTTGGGAGTGCCGGCGCAGCCGGCCGCCAGAAGAAGCGCGAAGATGATGAAGCTAGGGACGCTTGGCAAGTTCACCCAAAAACGTTTCATGGTCCAACCCCTTGATGTGCAGGGAACGAACGGTGCCGATCCACTCTCTCGGGCCCCGAAAGACCACTTTATCGTAGCGCCAGGTGCGCGCCAGGAGCTCCTCCCCGGATTTCTTGCTCCTGTCCATCACGAGGCCGCCCACCGTGTCGCCCACGCGTGCCAGCCTCTTGGCCCTGCTGATCGAACGCTGCACGCTGAGCAGCTCGTTCACCCGCTCGATTTTCTCTTGCTGCAGGACGTCGTCCGCTAAGCGCTCGGCCGGGGTCCCCTGCCGGACAGAATACTGGAAAATGAAGGCGGCATCAAACTGAATTTCTGTCATGAGCGAGCGGGTAGCCGCATGATCTTCTTCGGTCTCGCCCGAAAACCCGCAGATCACGTCCGTGGTGATCGCCACATCGGGAATGAGCGCGCGCATCCGCTCAACGGTGCGCCGGTATTCGGCCGCCCGGTACTCCCGGCCCATGCGCTTCAGGATGAGGTCGGAGCCCGACTGAACCGGCAGATGAAAGCGGCGGGAAATGACGGGATGATCGGCAATCACGCGGAACAAGTCCTCGCGCGCGTCCATCGGGTGCGACGTCATGAAGGAAAGGATCTGCAGGCCCTCGACGCGCCGGGCAATTTCGGAGAGAAGTTCGGGGAACGTCGCGGGCTCACTCAAGCGCTTTCCGTAGGAGTTCACGTTTTGGCCCAGGAGCTCGACTTCCCGCGCGCCGTGATCCACGAGCTTCTGGACCTCGCGCACGATCGCCTCTTTGGGCATCGAGATCTCCGCGCCGCGGGTGGAAGGAACAATGCAGTAGGTACAGCGATGGTCGCAGCCCGTCATGATCGGCAGGTACGCCTTGACGCCCACCTGCTCTTGCGTGACATCCAGGTATTCGTCCCACCAGCCGTCCTGGCGGATGCGCGCCGCCCGCTCGCCCGTCTCCATGACCTGGCGCGCCACCTCAGCCACCTCCGCCACGTTGCGGGTGCCCACCACGAAGTCCAGGTGCGGGTACCACTCAAGCAGCTTTCCCTTATAGTGGTCGCTCATGCACCCCATGAGCCCGATCCCCCGCCTCGGATCCTCGGCTCGCCAACGCTTGAGTTCACTGAGCCGCCCGAACACCTGGTTCTCCGCATGCTGGCGCACGCTGCAGGTATTGAAGACGATGAGGTCCGCACCGTCCTCCTCGCCTACGACCTCAAAGCCGGCCCTACGAAACAAGCCCTCCGCCACCTGGCTCTCATACACATTCATCTGGCAACCGAACGTGAGCAAAAGAAAACGTAGCTTTTTAAGTTTTGGTTTTTGTTTCTCTACTTCAATCTTAATCGGTACTGACATTTTCTTCTCACTACTCCATTATTTTGGCAATGAGCCAATAAGATGTGTGACCTTCCCCAGTTCAGTGGACGTTTTGTTAAGACAGTAACGCCTGTCTTTCATACTCAAAGGGGCTCAGATTTCCGAGCGTTGAATGAGCCCTTCTGCGA
>CAZPNG010000143.1:0-22875 GCA_964587845.1 uncultured bacterium
TCTCGCGCGAGGCGGCGCGCCGGGATTTCGAGGCCGCGATCGCGCGCGCGCGCCGCTCACTGGGGGCCAAGATTCCGCTCTGGATCGGCTCAAGAGAGGTCACGACGAAGAACAGCTTGCGCTCTGTCAACCCGGCGCGCCCGGGCGAGCGCATCTGTGATGCAGCGAGCGCCGGCGCCGAGGAGGCGCGAAGGGCTGTCGACGCCGCCGCGCGGGCTCAAGCGGCGTGGGGCGCAACCCGCGTGGAGGAGCGGACGCGGCTTTTGCGGCGCGCCGCCGCCCTGCTCAAAGCCAAGCGCATGGACCTCGCCGCCTTGGAAGTTCTGGAAGTCGGAAAACCCTGGCGCGAAGCGGACGCCGACGTCACGGAAGCCATCGACTACCTGAACTATTATGCGGCGTGCGCCGAGCGGCTTTTCACGGAGCACCCGACTCAAACGTTTCCACACGAATCGAACGTCTGGTCGCCCCGGCCCCGGGGCGTCACGGCCGTCATCGCCCCGTGGAACTTTCCGCTGGGGATTCTCACGGGCATGAGCGCGGGCGCGCTGGCTGCTGGGAATGCGGTGGTCCTCAAACCTGCGGAACAGTCGCCGGCGGTGGGCTGGGCACTTCTGGAAGCCTACCGGGAAGCGGGGTTCCCCGAGGGCGTTGTGAATTTTCTCACCGGCGTGGGCCAGAAGGTGGGGCCGCCGCTCGTCTCTGATCCCCGGGTGGCCGTGATCGCGTTCACGGGCTCGCGCGCCGTGGGCCTGGGGATTATCGCGCTCGCTTCGGCCTCCTCAAGCGGTCAGACGCACGTCAAAAAAGTGATCAGTGAGATGGGCGGCAAGAACGCCATCGTGATCGACGCCTCCGCAGATTTCGACGAGGCGATCCCGGCCGTGCTCGAATCCGCTTTCGGGTACGCGGGCCAGAAATGCTCCGCGGCCTCGCGGCTGATCGTGGTCGAGCGCGTGGCCGAGTCCTTTCTCAAGCGGCTGGCCGAGGCCGCCCCCACGATGGCGCTGGGCGACCCGGCGCGAGCCGAAACGCGGGTCGGCCCGCTCATCAATGCGGACGCGGCCAAGCGCCTCACCGATGCGCTGGCGCTTGCCCGAAGCAGCGGAAAAGTTCTCTACGCGGCCGGCCGGATCCCCTCCGAGGGCTACTTTTTTGGGCCCGCGATCGTCTCCGATCTTCCCCCGGGTTCTTCCCTGCTCACCGAGGAGCTCTTCGGGCCCCTGCTCGCCGTGACGGGGGTCCCGGACTTCGAACGCGCGCTCGCAGCAGCCAACGCGACGGACTACGCTCTCACGGGCGGCGTCTTCAGCCGCACGCCATCGCACCTGGAAGCGGCGCGCCGCGCCTTCGAGGTCGGCAACCTCTACCTCAACCGCAAGATCACGGGAGCCGTGGTGCGGCGCCAGCCGTTCGGGGGGTTTCGTCTCTCAGGCGGGGGCTCCAAGGCGGGCGGCGAGGACTACCTGCGCGAGTTCGTCTGGGTGCGCACCGTCTCGGAGAACACGATGCGCCACGGTTTCGCTCCCCTCTCCTAAAGGTACCTGGAACCTTTTTTAGGCGGCGCAGCGAGTAAGCAACGTTTCAAATTCCCGCGGCGGCACGGGCCGGCTGAAGAGAAATCCCTGCATCTCGTCGCAGCGCTGCTCCTCGAGGAACGTCATCTGATCTTCCGTCTCCACCCCTTCCGCCGTGACCTTCAGATTGAGCGCGTGCGCCAGCAGGATGATGGCCGTGGTGATCGAGGCGTCGGCGGGATCCGTGGCCAGCCCCTGCACGAAGGACCGGTCGATCTTGAGCGATTGGATGGGAAAGCGATTGAGATAGGCCAGCGACGTGTAGCCTGTCCCGAAGTCGTCCATGGAAATCTGCACCCCGAGCCGCTTCAAGTCGGACAGCATCCCGACCACGCCCTCGGGATCTTCCATAAATAAGTGCTCGGTGATCTCCAGCTCCAGGCGGTTGGCGGAGAGACCGATCTTGGCCAGCACCCGCGCGACCATCTGCGGCAGGGCCCGTTCCCGGACCTGGCGGGACGCCAGGTTCACGCCCACGCGCAGCGCGGGAAACCCCGCCTGCTCCCAACTCTTGCTTTGCCCGCACGCGGTCTCCAGGACCCAGGCGCCGATGGGGACGATGAGGCCGGTCTCCTCCGCGATGGGAAGAAACTCGGCCGGCGCCAGCAGGCCCCGCTGCGGATGCTGCCAGCGGATCAGCGCCTCCATGCCCACGATGCGTCCCGAGCGGATGTTGACCAGCGGCTGGTAGTGAAGCACAAACTCATGCGCCTCAAGCGCCCGGTGCATGCGATTGGAAAGTTCAAAATTGTCCGGCGAGCGGATGTCGAGGGCAAGCCGGTAAAGCTGGCAGGAGTTTCGGCCTTGTTTCTTGGCGGCGTCCAGGGCGGCATCGGCGTTGCGCAGCAGGGTCTCGGCGTCATGGCCTCCATAGGGAAACAACGCGATCCCCACGCTGGCCGTGAGATACACCTCGCGCTCCCCAAACCGGTAGGGCGCCGACACGCTCCCGCGCAACGCATCTGCGAACGCCATGGCCTGCGCCACACTGGCCACGCCGTGCCGCAAACAAGCGAACTCGTCCGCCCCCAGGCGCGCGACCAGGTCCCGGCTGCGAGCCAGCTTCGTCAAGCGCTGCGCCAATTCTCTCATCAGCCGGTCTCCGGCGCGCTCGCCCAGCGTGTCATTCACGCGCTTGAAACGGTCGAGATCCAGGACCAGGAGCGCAAACTTGTCATGCTTGCCTCGGGCCTCCAGAACCCGCTCCCTCAGGAGGTTTTGAAACAGGGCGCGCCCTGCAAGGCCCGTGAGCGGATCGCGCTGAAGCGTGCCGGCCGCCCCGGCACGCAGCCCGGCCGGCGCGTTCCTCGCGCAGCCGAGGTCCGTGATACTGAGCACATAGTGCGACACTTTGCCCTGGGGATCTTTGATCGAAGAAGCTTCCACGAAGACGCGAAACGGCCTGCCGTCCCGCCGCCGGTGCCGGCTCTCAAAAGAGCACCGGCCCCTGGTGCCCGCGGCCGCAACGTGCTTGAGCCAGGCCCGGCGCTCTTCGGGCGGGAGAATGAGGGACACCGTGTGGCCTGCGAGGTCGCGAAGGGGCCGCCGGTGCATCCGGGCGAAGGCGGGATTAACGGTGAGGAGGGTCTTGAGGCTGGCGTGGCAAACAGCTATTCCCAATTGGGAGCGCACCGGGGGTTCCCGGGCACTGCGAAACTCTGCGTCCAAACGCTGGAAGGGCGAACTGCCGTCCTCTGAGTGGAAATACGTTTGCCATCACCTCTAAGAAAGTATACTCCTTAAAAAACGGGCGGCGCAAGAAACTTCACCGGTTTTCAGAAAACCAGCAAGATCAGGACCAGTTCGGAGAAAATCCGGCAAGCGGTCAAATCCCGCTTTATAAAGCTTAGAAAATGGATCGTTCTCTGTGAATGGATGCCAGGAGGCCGAGGGCCACGAAGAAGGTCAGGAGGCTTGAGCCCCCATAGCTGACCAGAGGAAGGGGCAGGCCGGTGATCGGCATGACGCCCACGCTCATGCCGACGTTGATGAAAACTTGAAAAAAGACAACTGCCAGGACAGCCAGCGAAAGCAGCCGCGCCGGCCGGTCCGTAGTGTGCTCGGAGATTCGGAACATCTGAAACAAAAGGAAGGCATACCCGCACAACAGGACAAGGGCTCCCAGGAATCCCCACTCCTCGCCCAGCACGCTGAAAATGAAATCCGTGTGGTGCTCCGGCACAAAGTCCAGGTGCGTCTGAGTCCCCTGCAGGAAACCCCTCCCCAGAAGGCCTCCCGAGCCGACGGCGACTTTCGCCTGGATAGCTGTGTAGCCGGCTCCCAACGGGTCCGCGTTGGGATTCACGAAGACGAGAAGCCGCCGCTTCTGGTAGCCCTTGAGCATCATCCAAAAAATGGGCGCCGCCCCCAGGCCCAGCGCGATCGTTCCAAAAAGGTAGCGCAGCCGAACGCCCCACACGAACAGGCAGACATAAAGCATGGGAAGGAAGACGAGGGCACTGCCCAGGTCCGGCTGGCGGATGATGAGGGCCATGGGAACGGCCGCCATCAGGAACGCCGCCACAAAGCGCCACACCTCCCGCGTGTGGGGGTTGCGCCCGCCCAAGTACTTGGCGAGCGTTAGAGCGAAAGCCAGCTTGGTGAACTCGGAGGGCTGCAAGGCGAAGCCCCCGATCGAAATCCAGCGCTGAGCCCCCAAGGTTTCTCGCCCGAAGGCGAGCACGAAAAGAAGGAGCCCCAAGCAAACTCCGTAAAAGGGGTACGCAAAGTTCAGGATCCGGCGATAGCCGATGCGCACCACCACAATAAACGCAAGCAGGCCGACGGCGAGCCAGGCGAGCTGCTTGGATGCGAACGAAGCCCCCTCCGAGCGCGACGCGCTGAAGATCAGGGCAACGCCCACGCACGAAAGGCTGAGCGCGCCCGCCAGGAGGGGCACCGGCAAATTACGCCAAAACCGTCGGGGCACGCGAGTCCCTCCACATCTCGAACACGCTTTTGGCCACCGAGCCCGCCACCGCGCCGCCGGAGCCGCCGTGCTCCACGAAGACCACCACCGCCACTTGCGGGCGGTCCATCGGCGCATACCCTACGAACCACGCATGCGGGTCCCGGGTCGGCGCCTGCGCCGTACCCGTCTTGGCGGCGATCGGCAGGCCCTGCACTCGGGCCGGCTTGCCGGTGCCCTCGGCGCCCTCGACCACCCGCTCCATTCCTTTGCGGATCGCGCCCAGGGTCTCGGGCCGCACGGCCACCACAGAGCGCCTGACGGGAGCGTCGCGCACCAGGTGCGGGTCAGGCAGCGAGCCGCGCGTCGCGAAGAAGCCCCCGAGTCGCAGGATCTGGAGTGGCGTGACCAGCAGGTAGCTCTGCCCGATGGCGAAGCTCAACGTCTCGCCTTGATACCATTTTTCGTGGATAGCCGTCTGCTTCCAGAGGGGACTCGGCACCAAGCCGCGCGACAGGCGTGGCAGCTCCAGGGAACAGGTTTCGCCGAACCCCAGCCGGTGCGACCAAGTCGCCAGGTCATCCGCCGAAAGCCGGCTGGCGACATTGTAGAAATAAACGTTGCAGGATTTCTCAATTGCGCCGGTGAGGTCCACGGGACCGTGCCCCCACTCCTTCCAGCACTTGAACGGTCTCCCACGCCCCCCCAGCCGGAAGCTCCCGGCGCAGGTGAATGTGGTGTGGGGCGTGATCACGCCCTTCTCAAGAGCGGTCAGGGCCGTGACGAGCTTGAAGACCGAGCCGGGAGGATACGATGAGGCCACTGAACGGTTCAGCAGCGGGGCCCGGGCGTCCTTGAGGAGGCCCGCTCGCTCGCCTGAGCCCTGCGGCCGGACGAACACGTTGGGATCATAGGACGGGTGACTCGCGAGCGCCAGGACGCCGTCTGTGGCAAGGTCCAATACGGCCACCACACCTTTGCGTTCGCCCAGGAGCCCGCCGATTCCCTTTTGAAGGTCTGCGTCAATCGTGAGCGCCACCGACTCGCCCGGCTTGGGCTCCTTCTCACTCAAGACCCGCAGAGGCCGGCCCCGCGCGTTGGCCTCCACCTGGCGGCCGCCGAAGGTCCCGCGTAGCCGCTCGTCCATCACGGCCTCCACGCCGTCGCGGCCGATCATGTCATCGTAGAGATAACGTTCGCCCCGGTCGCGGCCGTATTCCTCTCGGCTCACCTTGCCCAGGTAACCCACCACGTGCGCCAGGTCCGCGCCGTACGGATACGAGCGCACCGCGCGCGTCACTACCCGTGCAGCGGGAAGCTCGAGTGAGTGCTCCTCAAAGCGAACGACTTCCTCAAACGAAAGCTCGCGCTTCACGACCACGGGTTGAAAAAGAGGGGTCTTCTCGGCCAGCCGGTTCTTGACACTGGCCTCCTCCTCGTGGAGGAGCCGACTCACGACGGCGCGATCCCCCTCAGCCAGATCTTCGCGGACGACCTGAAGCTCCCAAAGCGGCACGTTCGCCGCGAGGGCCTTGCCGTTTCGGTCCACAATCTGGCCGCGCGGCGCGGCGAGCGGCACCACACGGATGCGGTTGCGCTCGGCCACGGCGCGGTAGTAGGCGCCGCAGAGAACCTGCACGTAGAAGAGGCGCCCGGCCAAAAGGAGCAGAGCGCCGAAGACGAACGCCTTGAAAACGGTGAGTCTCACGGCCAGAGCCTCGAAAACAGCTCGTACTGCGCCGAGCGGCGCGAGACAAACCGCCGCACCCAGACCAGGAAAATGGGCGCGGTGAGCGCGGTGAGCACGATCGATCCCGCCACGCGACTGAGCGGGATGTCCAAGCCGGGCCGCGCGGCCGACAGCATGGGCCAGAAGACAAGCGCTTGAACGAGGCCTGCCACGGCCGCCAGGGCCGCAAACACGGACGGCTTTTGGCGGTCGACCTTGCGCGCCAGGGCGATCACCGCAAGCGTCGCAATCGACAAGGCCGCCGCTTCCGAGCCGAACACCGGCGTGGATCCCAACAGATCTTTTGCCAGGCCCGCCGTCCACGCCAACGCAAAGCCCTGCCGCGAGGACTCAAAGCAAACGGCCGTGAGGATGACCAGGAGCACGCAGTCGGGCCAAAGAGCGCCCTTGAAAACGAGCGGGGCAAGGAAAGCGTCGACCAGGAAAACGAGGGCGAAGACCGCGCTTAAGGGGCCTCGAGGGAAGGGATGCACAAAACCTCCTCCAGATGGTCGACGTCGCAGAACGGATCCACCCAGGCCACGGACTCTAGGGCGTTGGCGGCCACTCCCACCTCCCGGACGCGGCCGATGGGGAGACCCTTGGGGAAAATGCCGCCCAGCCCGGACGTCAACACCACCTCGCCCACGGCCAGCTTCGTTTCAAGCGGGAGGTATTGCACCTTCAAGCGGACGCCCCCGGTGCCTGCCACCACGCCCATGTCGCGCGAGTCCTGGCCGATGGCGCCCGCGCGAAACTCCGGGTCGGTGAGGAGCACCGCCTTGGCGCTGAAGGGGCCCACCTCAAAGACGCGGCCCGCGAGCCCTCCTGCGGCCAAGAGCACATCGCGCTTGGACAGGCCATGCTTCGCGCCCTGATCCAACACAATCAGGCGGAACCACTGCGACGGGGATCGACCGATCACGCGCGCCGCGCGGCCCCGCACGCCGAGCAGCTCGCGCAGGTCGAGCAACTTTCGGAGGCGCTCGTTTTCTTTTTCGACTTCCTTGGCGTGGGAGGTTTCGGTGCGAGCCTCCAAAAGCTCGCGGCGCAGCCGCTCGTTGTCGCGGCGGGCCGTCGCGAGTTCGGCGAGCGCGCGCCCTCCGGCGAAGACGCGATCAGTGGCGCGCTCGACGGTCTCATAGACCGGCCGGCTGAGCTCCAGAGCGGCGAGACGAAGAGAGTCGGAAACACCGGGGAAACGCAGGGCGATGAGGGCGGGCAGCAGGACCAGCAGCAAGGGGAAGACGCGTCTCGGTCGCACTCGCTAAGGCCTGTCCCTGGCAGCGGGCTTTGGAGACTTGCCCGTCAGGGCCTATTCGAACTTGGTGAAGTGGTTGTTGTGGTTGTTGTTGACTGCGAGCTTCTTGAGCAGGTTGATGTCGCTCAAGTACCGGCCCGTGCCCAGGGCGATGGCTGTCAGGGGGTCATCGGCGATGCGCACCGGCAGGCCGGTTTCCTCGCTGAGCAGCTTGTCGAAATTCCTCAACAGGGCCCCCCCGCCCGCCAGCACCAGTCCCCGGTCGATCAAATCGGCCGAGAGCTCCGGAGGGGTGCGCTCCAGGGTGATGCGAACGGCTTCCACAATCGCCGCCACGGGCTCGGAAAGGGATTCGCGGATCTCCTCCGAGGTCACGGTGACGGTCTTGGGAAGCCCGGCCAGGATGTCGCGGCCCTTGACGTCCATGGTGCCTTCTTTCTCAAGCGGGTAGGCCGATCCCAGGCGAATCTTGACGATCTCGGCGGTGCGCTCGCCGATCATCAAATTATAGGCTTTCTTCATGTGCTGAATGATGGCTTCATCGAACTCGTCTCCGCCGATGCGGATCGACTTGGCGTAGACAATGCCGGCGAGCGAGATCACCGCCATTTCCGTCGTGCCGCCGCCGATGTCGATGATCATGTTGCCGGCGGGCTCGTGGATGGGAAGCCCCACCCCGATCGCCGCGGCGATCGGCTCCTCCACAAGATACACCGGGCTGCGGGCTCCCGCACGCTCGGCCGAATCCTTCACCGCCCGCTTCTCGACCTCCGTGATGCCGCTGGGCACCGCGATCACAACGCGCGGGCTCACCAGCCGGTTGTGCTTGTGCACTTTTCGGATGAAATAGCGCAGCATGGCCTCGGTGACTTCAAAGTCGGCGATCACCCCGTCCTTCATCGGGCGGATGGCCACGATGTTGCCGGGGGTGCGGCCCAGCATGCGCTTGGCCTCCTCGCCCACGGCCAAGACATGGTTCGTGCCGCGCTCAATGGCGACGACCGATGGCTCGCACAAGACCACGCCCTGCCCGCGAACGTAGACGAGCGTGTTGGCTGTGCCCAGATCGATGCCGATGTCATTCGAGAAAAGACCAAACAGCGAGTCGAGTACCATGGACAACTTCCCCGGGACATCCCGCGTTGATGGAAGAAGGTTCTAACTGGTTGTGGTGTACGCTTTTATGAGGTGACGGTCAGTATAGCCCCATCAACTTTCGATGTCAAACAAAAAAGGGGGAAAAAAGGCGGGCCGCGAGGGCCTAGGCGACCCGCGCCGTCTCTTGGATTTGGGGCAGGATGCCCCGGAAAAGAGCCGCCAGGGCGGGGTCAAAATGCTTGCCCTCCCCGCGGATGATCTCCTCCAGGGCCTCGTCGACCGTCCACTTCCGCTTGTACGGGCGCTCGGAAGTCAAGGCGTCGAAGACGTCGCAAAGCGCGCAGATCCGGCCTTCCAGAGGGATGTCGGCCCCCCGCAGGTGGTTCGGATACCCCGATCCGTCCCACCACTCGTGGTGCGTCAGCGCGATGCGCTCGCCCGCCTGGACCAACTCTGAGGAGCTGCCCGACAAGAGCTCGGCGCCCAGGGTCGTGTGGGCCTGCATGATCTCCCACTCCGTGGCGTTGAGCCTGCCTGGCTTGAGCAGGACGCTGTCCGGGATGCCGATCTTGCCGATGTCGTGCATGGGGCTGGCGTTGTACAGGCGCTCGCACGCTCCCCCGTCCAGGCCGGCCGCCTCGCCCAGCGTGGCGCAATAGCGGGCCATGCGCAGGATGTGCCGGCCGGTGTCGTTGTCGCGGTACTCGGCCACGCGCGCCAGGCGGTAAATGACTTCAAGCTGCGTATCGGAAAGGTCCTTGGTGCGCTCACGCACCTTGAACTCCAGCACCTTGTTTTGGTCGCGCACCTCGTTGTACAAGAGCCGGACCTCCAAAATGTTTCGGATGCGGGTGAGCACCTCGACGGGATCGAACGGCTTGGCGAGGAAATCCTTCGCGCCGCGCGCCAGCGCACGCAGCTTGGTGTCCTGCTCCGGGTCAGCGGTGAGCACGAGAATCGGAAGATAGGCCTGAGCGTGGGCAAGGCCCAACGCATCCATGACCTGGAAGCCGTCCACGTCGGGCATCCGCAAATCCAGGAGCAGAAGATCGGGTTCGATCTCCAGGTACAGCCGCACCGCCTCGCGCCCATCGGTCGTGCTGCGTAGGTTCGCATAACCGGCATCGCGCAGGATTTTTTCAAGCAAGACCACATTAGGGCGCTGGTCATCGACGATGAGAATCCGGGCCGAAAGCAACCGTTCCTGAGAAATCATGGGCGCACCTGAGAGTCCTCATTCCCCCCGCGCGCCACCGCCGCTTCCAGGACCTCATCCAAAATCTCCAGGAAACCGAACACGTCGATCGGCTTGGTAATGTAATGCAGGAATCCCGCCTCCAGGCCGCGGGCCACGTCGAGGGGCATGGCATTCGCGCTCACTGCGAGCACCGGAATCGCGCGGGTCTCGGCCGACCCCTGAAGCCGCCGCAATGCTTCATAGCCGTCGATGCCGGGCAGGTCGATGTCCATGAGGATCAGGTCGGGCGCGCGCAGGCGGGCCAGGGCCAGGCCCGTGGCCGCATCCCCCGCCGCCAAAAGCTCGATCTGGGGGCGGCGCGCCAGGATGCGCGAAACGAGCTTGAGATTGTCGGGATTGTCTTCGACGTAGAGCAAGGTGCGCCTTGATCTTGTCGGCCGAACGTTGGGGCGCGAAACCATGGCCTCCTCAACCGGCTCCGCTTCCACGGGATCCGCCGCCGCGGGAAGTTCAATGTAGAACGTGCTCCCCTGGCGGGTGGACCGCGCCAGACCGATCGTGCCTCCCATGAGCTCCATGAGCCGTTTGGAAATCGCCAGGCCCATGCCGCTGCCTTCAATGCCGGATTGCTCGGCCGCAAGCCGGTTGAACGGTTCAAAAATGCCCGCCTGCTCGGACTCGGGGATCCCCAGGCCCGTGTCCGTCACGGTGAAGCGCAGCCGGTTGGAAGCCAGGCGCTCGCAGCCCAGGGTCACAACGCCCTCCTCGCGGTTGTACTTGATGGCGTTGGAGACAAGATTGAGGAGCACCTGGCGCAAGCGGTTGCGGTCCGCCCGCACGTAAGAGTCGTGAAAGTCGCCCGTGAGGTCCACCACGCGAACGGCGCGCTGCGCGGCGCTCGGCTCCAGGGTCTCGAGAACCTCCACCAGCACCGGGCCCACGCACACGCTCTCCGGGGAGATCGTCAGGCGCCCCGCCTCGATGCGGGCGAGATCCAGCACTTCATTGATCAGCGACAAGAGGTGCCGCCCCGAATTCACGATGTGCTCCACGTTCTCGCGCTGGGAGAGCGTCAGCGAGTCGCGGGAATCGGAGGCAAGAAGCTGGGCGAAGCCCAGGATCGAGTTCAAGGGGGTGCGCAACTCATGGCTCATGCTGGAAAGAAACTGCGACTTCGCGCTGTTCGCCCGCTCAGCCTCCGCCTTGGCGGCACGCAGCAAGTCCTCGGCCCGCTTGCGCTCGAGGACCTCGCGCTCCAAGCTCGCTTTCTGCTCGAAAAATCTGCGGATCGCGCGCGCCAGGTCCCCGAACTCGGTGCGATCCCCCGCCACGGGCGTCAGCGCCGAGGGCTCCGCCGCATGCAAGCTGCGCGACAGCGCGCCGAGCGGCCGGCTCACCCACCGGAGCAAGCTGAAGAAAAGCAAAGCCAGGACTCCCAGCATAAAGGACACCAGAAGCGCGAGCTGCGCCGTGGAGGCACGGTTGAGATCGCGAAGGATCGAGGACTCTTTGCGCACCCAGAGGCGCGCCACCAGCTTGCCGTCCCACCCCGCGAGGGCACGGGAGAAGGTAATGACCCCCAACGCGCGCTCACCCGGTGTCGAGGCCGGCACGAGATCGGCGGCCGGGAGGACCTTCACGTCGGCAGCCGCGAGTTCCGAGAGCTCCGCCAGGTGGGCCTCGCTCCACAGGCGGCCCGCGAAGAAATATCCCGCTCGGGGCGTCACGCGGCTCGGGTCGCTCGTGGAGTGCACCGTGGCGCCACGGATTTCCAGGAGGCCCTGCGGCGTCAGGTGGAAAAAATGGACCAGGGGGCTTTCCGAGAAGAGCCCACTGACGGACTCGCGCGGGACCGGTATCTCTTGAAGCGCCGCGTCAGGCGAGTTGTTGACCACGTAGGCGGGAGTGAGATCGGTCGAGTAAATCCACACGTTACTGGCTTTGAAGGTCCAGGCGGCCGTGTGGAGGTTCTCTTGAGCCCACTGCTTCTCACCCCCGGCCCGGATGAACGCCACCATCTCGTCCCAGAAGGTGTAGTCGTCCACGAAGTTTTCCAGGCTCTTGCCTTTGAGCGTCAGGAGTTTTTCGAGGACCATTCGCTCGTCATTCTCGCGGGACTCGAAGAGGGCCTTCGAGCGGCCCTGCTCGTAGTGGAATTGCGCGAGGAAGGCCGCTAAAAAGACGGCCATCACGGCGCACAAAAGCAGGATGATTTTTGTCTGAACCTTAGCCACGGATCTCCTCGCGGGCCGGCTTGATTCCAACCTCACCGCCGGCCATAAGTTGCCAAAGTCTACCCTAGAGGAAGCGAGCGCACAATCGGATGGAGGTGAGCGGGCCGCTTGCGGCGCCAAGCGGTCAGCGGGCCCGGCCAAGCGGTGAGAAGATCAGCCCCGCAGGGATTCGAGGTCTCGGAAGAAGCCTGGGTAGGAGATTTTCACGCAAGCGGCGTCCTTGACGCGCACGCCCCGCTCTGAAAGCAGCCCGGCAACGGCAAAGGTCATCGCCAGTCGGTGGTCAGAAGCCGTCTCGACAGAGCCGCCCCGCAAGGGCACGCCACGACCCTCGATGCGAACGCCATCGCGGGATTCCCAGACGCGCACGCCGAGGCGCTTGAGGTTCACAGCCATCTGATGCAGGCGATCGGATTCCTTCACGCGCAGTTCCGCGATGCCCGTCAGGACGGTTTCCCCTTTCAAGCGCGCCGCCGCCAGCATGAGCAGCGGCAGCTCGTCGATCAGACGCGGAATGTCCCGGCGCGCAAGGCGCGGAGCTTTGAGCTCGGAGGGCTCGACCACGAGGTCCGCCGTCGGCTCGCCCAAGCGGCGCACCCCGACCGTGCGGATCTTCGCCCCCATGGCCCGCAGCACGTCGAGGTAGCCGGTGCGCGTGGGGTTGACCGAAACGGCCTGAAGCTGGACACGGGAGGGCAGGAAGAGCGCCGCCGTGAGAAAAAACGCGGCGGATGAAAAATCGCCGGGCACGCGAATCGAGAAGGGCGAAAGCCGTTTGGCGCGGCGCACCGCCGCCAGCCGGCCGCGCTGCTGAAACGGAGCCCCGCAGATCTTCAGGAACCTTTCGGTGTGATCGCGCGATGGAATGCGCTCCTCGACCACCGTCTCGCCCTCCGCGTACAGGCCGGCCAAGAGGATCGCCGACTTCACCTGCGCGCTCGCGAGGTCGTTGGCGTACCGGATGCCCCGAAGGTCTCCGCCGGTCACACGAATCGGAAGGTAATTGGCGCTTTCTCGGCCCTGGATGCGAGCGCCCATCTTGCGAAGCGGCGCCGTGACGCGGGCCATGGGGCGGCGCGAAAGCGACGCATCCCCGGTCATTTCGGCCGAGAACCGCTGGCCGGCGAGTAGCCCCAAGAGTAGCCGCGCGGTGGTGCCTGAGTTGCCCATGTCCAGCGTGCGCCGGGGTGCCCGGAGCCCGTCCAGGCCCCGGCCCGTAACGGTCACGCGCTCCCCGTTCACCGCGACTCGCACCCCGAGGTCGCGAAAGGCCCGAACGGTGGTCAGGCAGTCGGCCGCCGGCAAAAAATGGTCAATGCGGGAGGTGCCGTCCGCCAGCGCGGCGAACAGGACGGCGCGGTGGGAAATCGACTTGTCGCCCGGGACGCGCAGGACGCCCGCCAGGCGGTCCGCCGGCGCGATCAGGCGCTCGCTCAACTCTTGTGGACCTTGATTTCCAGGCGATCCAGCTGACCCTCAAGAGTGTCCAACTTGGACTTGATCTCCTTGTCGGCGAGTTCGATTTGATCCATGCGCTTGACCAGGGCCCGGACTTCCTGAAGGATTTCCTGGGAAGGGCTCTGCTCCGCCCAGGACGGCGCAGAGACCAAGCTCACTGAAACAAGGAGGACAGCCGTAAAACGCTTCATAGACACCCCCTAAGGATTGGTGGCCCCGGCGCGGCGCGTCGTGCCGGCCCGCCGGCTCGTGCCGGACCGGTTGGTTGCGCTCGCGCGCATGGTGGTGCCGGCCCGCTGCGTGGTGCCGGCCCGGCGCGACGAGGACGCCCGCCGCTGGTCGTCGGCGCGCGCCCGCTCCCCCGAAGTCTGCATGAACCGCAGCGTCGTGTCCTTCGCCGCAGCTTGCTTTTCTTCGATCTCCGCCAGTTTCTCGACGGCCGCTTTGACCACGCTGGCGCGCGCCTCGCGGCGCGCGGCGAGCTTGTCGATCTTCTGCGCGAGGTACGCCAGCTCTTTCTTGATCACCTGCGCGTTCTCAAGCTCGGCCGCCCGAGCCGCTTGAGGGGCCCAGGCGAAGAGCATTGAGACTCCGAGTACGAGGATTCGGGTCTTCATCAGTTTTAGAGGTAATTGATGAGATCGATGAGCTGCAAAACGATGATGCCGGCGAAGAAAACGCCCGTGACCACGGTGAGGACCACGAAGACTCTATCCTGCGGCGAGAGGTCCAATGCGGTCTCCCTCCTCGATGGCCAGGGGAGCGAACTCCTCCACGATGGTGCACGCGGCCATCTTGTCGTACAGCTTCTCCACCACGACCCGCCCCACCTCTTCCCCGCTGCGTCTGACGAGGAGCGGATCGCCGTAGTTGAGCCCGTCCACCGATCCGAGATTGGTCACGACAAAGTCAAAATCACGGTTCACCACGAGGACATCGCCCGCCACCCCCGCATCCTCAGGGTTGACGATCACGGCAGGAATCTCCACGGGCTCCGCCGCCGCCTGCTCCTCGAACCTCTTCTTCTCCCTCTCAAGCCTGGAGGCTTTCTCCGTGATATCCTTGAAACGTTTGTTGAGGTCGAAGAAGTCCTTCTCGGCGCGCGCGGCCTGCTGGCGCAGGGCCGCCAACTCGCTGTCCTTCTGCCCGACCTGGGTTTGGAGCTCGACGCCGGCCTCCCGCTCCGAAAGGACCTGACTCTCAAGCTCCTTGGCGCGGCGCCTCTCGGCGTCGAGTTCACGGTCGATCTGTTCCTTGGTGGCCGTGAGATCCTTGAAGGCCTCGTTCAAGCGATCGTTCTCGCCGGTGAGAAGCTCGACTTTTTGCTCGGCCTCGAGCCGCTTCTCGCGCTCATTTTCGCGTCGGGAAAACACCACAAAGGTCAGGCAGAAGGCCACCATGCTGAGGACAAAAAGGAGGACGATGCCGGCTTTTAGGACACGCATGCGGTTGGGTCCCCAGGTGCGCGGCTCATATAAAGAAGGGATGTTATCATGCGCCCCGCGCTAAATCAAGCCGGATTTGACCTATCTTGTGGCCTGAAAGCCACTTGTGCAGGCTGCCGCGCTCCTTTATAATTCTTCCATGCTCAAGCAGGCCCGCCGGCACACCAAGACCGTCATCTGGTTCGTGGTGGCCGCCTTCATTCTGTGGGGCGCGGGCAGCTTCGTGGCCAGCCTCCATGAGTTATCGAGCTCGGCCGGCGAGGTCTTCGGCCGCCGCATCTCGCAGCGCGAATACGACCGCGTGCTTCACCACGTCAGCTTCGTGGCCCGCCAAAGCCAAACCGGCGCGCCGCTGGCCGAGGTGGCCGCTTCGGAAGCTTGGCAGACCCTCCAATTGGCCGAGCGCGCGCGCCGCGAGGGCGTGACCGTGACCGATCAAGAAGTCGTCGAGCGCATCCAAAGCCTGTTGCCGGCTTCCGAGAACCTGCCCGCCGGATTTTACGAGAACTGGGCGCGCCACACCTACCGCTCAAGCCCCCGCGACTTCGAAGAGAGCATCCGAGACGAGATCCTGATTCAAAAACTCATCAACGGCGTGAAGCAAAAGGTGACGCTCGGCGTGGACGAATCGCTGCGCATGTACCGGCGCGACCACGTGCACTTTAAGGCAGACTACGTGTCCTTCAAGAAGGATGAAAAGGAAAAGGCGGATGCCTTTTACGAGGACGCCGGCAAGAACAAGCGCTCACTCGCGCAAGCCGCCAAGCAGGCGGGCCGCAAGGTCGAGTCCACGGGCTACTTCAAGCGGGACGGTGAATTGAAAGGGCTCACGAGCCCCTGGATGCTGGCGAGCGAGCTCGAGAACCTGCGCGCCCGCCGCCCCACCCGCCCTCTCACCCTCGAAGACGGATACGGCGTTTTCGCGAAGCGCGCGGTCTTCAAACCCAAGCGCGAGGACTATGAAAAGGTCAAGGTGATCGTCCAGAAAAACCTTTGGAAGACAAAGGAAACCACCGTGCTCCTCGAGTTCCTTCAGTCGGTCCGCCAGGAAGCCAACCTCAAGATTTTCCTCGACTCCAACAAAGCGCAGTAAGCTTGTAAGACTCCCCCTCCCAGACCCGACGCGCGCAACCGGTGTCTTCGCGAACCCCGCAAGCTGGAGTCGAGGCAGCTACGGGTGAAGCTTCCCCTCCCAGAGCCGACTCTCGCAACGCAGCGCCTCTCTGAGCGCGGCGGACTCGACGCGAGGGAGCTCGAGCAGCGTGCGGAGTCTAGGGATGGACGGAGCCGCTGCGAGTGCAGCGAGCCCGCCGTCAGGACAGACGGAGGGCGAGCGGTCCCGAGCGCGAGTTCGCCGCGCTCAGAAAGCAAGACAGGCCTAACGCGCGAGGAGGGTCTTCAACTCTTTCATGAAGGCGTTGATGTCCGCGAACTGGCGGTACACGGAGGCAAAGCGCACGTAGGCCACCTGGTCGACTTTGGAGAGCTTCTGCATGACAAACTCCCCGATCAGCGTGGAAGGCACCTCCCGCTCGTACTTGTCCGACTCGTCCAGCATCTTCTCAAGCTCGGTCACGACCTGCTCCTGCGCCTCGGCGCTGACCGGGCGCTTCTCACAGGCCTTCAGGATTCCCGAGAGCACCTTGTTGCGGTCGTAGGGCTCGCGGCGGTTGTCGCGCTTCACCACGAGGAGCGGCACCTCCTCGACACGCTCATAGGTGGTGTAGCGGCGGCTGCAGTGGCCGCAGTGGCGCCGGCGGCGGATGACCGAGCCCTCGCTCGCGGCGCGGGAATCCACCACCTTGTCATCATCGGTCTTGCAGAACGGGCACTTCATGAGAGCAACTCCTGGTAGAGCGGGAAGCGGCCCGTCAGGGCCTGCACGCGGGAGCGCACGTCGCGCAGGTGCTTTTCGCTCGCGTGGTGCTCGACCGTTTCGCTGATGAGGGCAGCGATCTCCTCCATCTCCGCCTCGCCGAAGCCGCGCGTGGTGACGGCGGGAGTACCCAGGCGAATGCCGGAGCTCACGAACGGGCTCTCCTTGTCGAAGGGAATCATGTTCTTGTTGACGGTGATGTTCACCGTGTCGAGGTACTCCTGCACATCCTTGCCCCGGCTGCCGCGGCTCGTCACGTCCACCAGCATCAGGTGATTGTCCGTGCCGCCCGAGACAATCCGAAACCCATGCTTCGCCATGCCGCGCGCCAGGGCCTGCGCGTTGGCCACGATGCGCCGCTGATACTCGCGGAACTCTTCGGTCATGGCTTCCTTCAAGGCCACGGCCTTGGCCGCAACCACGTGCATGAGCGGCCCGCCCTGGGCGCCCGGGAACACCGCCTTGTCGATCTCCTTGGCGAACGCCTCCCGGCAGAAGATCATCCCGCTCCTGGGGCCCCGCAGGGTCTTGTGAGTAGTGGTGGTGACCACGTCACCATGCGGAATGGGGCTGGGGTGCAAGCCGGCCGCGACGAGTCCCGCGATGTGCGCCATGTCGACCATGAGATAGGCGCCCACCTTGTCGGCGATCTCCCTGCCGCGCTTGAAGTCGATGATGCGCGGGTAGGCAGAGGCACCCATGAGAATCATGCGCGGCTGGTGCTTGCGCGCAAGCTCCTCCAGGTTGTCGTAGTCGATGTGCTCGTCCTTTGGGCTCACGCCGTAGGGGATGATCTCGAAGTATTTGCCAGAGAAATTCAGCTTGTGGCCATGGGTCAGGTGCCCGCCGTGCGCCAGGTCCATGGCGAGGATCTTGTCGCCGGGCTTGAGGAGCGCCATGTACACGGCGATGTTGGCGGAGGTGCCCGAGTGCGGCTGCACGTTCACGTGCTCGGCCTTGAACAGCTCTTTAGCGCGGTCGATGGCGAGCTGCTCGCAGACATCCACCCACTCGCAGCCGCCGTACCAGCGCTTGCCGGGATAGCCCTCCGCGTACTTGTTGGTGAGGACTGAACCCTGCGCTTCCAGCACCGCGCGCGACACGAAGTTCTCGCTCGCAATGAGCTCGATTTTGTCGTTCTGCCGGTGAATTTCCTTGACGATGGCGTCAAAAACGTCCGGGTCCGCCTCCTTGAGCGGCCTCATCATGGCGCCGTGAGAGTTTCGGGCCGCTCCCGCCTCGTACGCGGAGATCTTCTCGACGCGCTTGCCGTGCCGCCCCCCCTCGAAAGAAGTCTCCAGCCAAGCGCGGCACAGATCGGCGAGCCGCCCTTCCTCGACGAACTGGGCTCCCAGCACGAGGACATTGGCGTCGTTGTGCTGGCGCGAGAGCTTCGCCTGCTCGAGGTCCTGCACGAGCGCGGCGCGCACGCCCCGGACCTTGTTGGCCGCGATAGACATGCCGATGCCCGACTTGCAGATCAGGATCGCGCGGTCACACTCCCCCTTCGCCACGGCCTCGGCCGCCTGGAAACTGAAATCAGGGTAATCGGCGGGCTCCGGGGAGAAGCTGCCGAAGTCGCGGACGGCATAGCCTGCTTGCTCCAAGCTGCGCTTGAGCGTGTCCTTGTACGCCACGCCGCCGTGGTCGGCGGCCAGTCCTACGCGACACCCTTTCATCGGCTCTCCTCCAACCACCTAAAATGCTCTGTGAGCTTCTGTCTCAAGTCTGCAAAAACCCTCCTGTAGACCGTGAGTTCCAGGCCGATCGGGTCGCGCACGTCGAGCACGGTGATCTTCTCCCGAAACTCCGGATACAGGTTCACAATGAGCTGCTTGTGAGACTCCGACATCACGAGCAGCTCGCTCGCCTCCTGGCCCAGCTTTTTGGTGAAGGGCCGCGAGCGGTGGGGCGAGAGGTCCACGCCTTCTTCCACGAGGACTTTCTTCGCCTCCGCCGTCACGCTGATGTCCGGCAACGCCATGACCCCGCAGGACGACACCTCGTAGCGCCGGTCCAGGTGGCGCTTCTCAATCTGCGAGCGCAACCAGTACTCCCCCATGGGGCTGCGGCAGGTGTTGCCCGTGCACACGAGCAGAATCTTGCGCGGCTGGTGGCGCCGCTCGCAGGTGCGAATGGTCTCCTCAATGTCCGCCACAAGCGCCCCGCGGCGCGCGATCAGAGCCTCCGAGCCCGTGAGATCCACGACGGTGGAGTCTTCCTTGATCTGGCAGGGGCCGGCGTCCAAAACCATGTCCACCTTGCCGTCGAAGCCCCGCATGGCCTGCACCGCGTCCACGGGAGAGGCCTCCCCGCTTACGTTGGCGCTCGTGGCCAGCACGGGCTCCTCCACGAGATCCAGAAGCAGACGCGCCACGCGGTTACGCGGAAACCGAATGCCCAGGACCCCCCGCTCGCTCGTCTTGACCACGAGGGTCATGGGGCCCGGCCAAAACTTGTACGCCAAATGGAAGAACAGCGGGGGCAAGTCGAACTGAAAGCTGTCCACGAAATCATAGTGCGCAAGGTGATAGGTCAGGGGCTTGGAGCGTTCCCGGTGCTTGAGCTCGTAGACTTGCTCCACCGCCTCGGGGTGGGAAGCCACCGCGCCCAAGCCGTAGACGGTCTCCGTGGGGAAGATGACGAGCTTGCCCTTTTTGAGCAGCTTGGCGGCGCGCTCCAGGAGCGCCAGGTCCGGCTGTTTCTCGCTGACCTGGATGACTTCGGTCTTCATTTTTTGGGTCGTGACTTTTGAAGCTCCTCGTCTTGGGCCAGCACCCGGGCAACCAGACCCTCCTTGTGCTTCACGAGCTTGGCCTCCAAGTCGGGGTCGGAAAGCGCCAGGATCTGGACCGCCAGCAGGGCCGCATTGGTGCCGCCCGCCTTGCCCACGGCCAGCGTGCCGACCGGCACGCCCGGAGGCATCTGCACGGTGGACAGAAGCGAGTCCAGGCCGTTCAGAGCGCTCTCGACGGGCACTCCCAGGACCGGCAGCGTCGTCTGCGCCGCGACAGCCCCGGCCAGGTGCGCAGCGCCCCCCGCCCCCGCAATGATCACGCCGATTCCCTTCTCGCGCGCCGAACTTACGAAGGCGCGCACCGCCTCCGGGCTGCGGTGCGCAGACAACGCGTGCACCTCATGGGGCACGCCAAACTCCTCCAAGAGGGTGATCCCATCTTGAAACGTGGGCAGGTCGTTTGCGCTGCCCATTAAAATCGCCACGCGCTTTTTCATTTGTGAGTCCCTCGTGCGTGCACTGCGGGCGGCGCGAGCGCCCGCTTGCCGATGTCGCGCCGATAGTGCATGCCCTGAAAGTAAAGTTTGCCGATCGCGCCGTAGGCCTTTTCCTGGGCTTCCTTGAGCGTAGGCGCAAGCGCGCTCACCGCCAGGACCCGCCCGCCCGCCGTCACGACTCGCCCTCCCTCGGCGAAGGCCGTGCCCGCGTGAAACACGAGCACGTCACGGCGGCTCTTAAGCTGGTCGAGTCCGGTCACGACACAACCGGTCCGGTAGTGCGCCGGGTAGCCGTCCGAGGCGGCCACCACCGCGAGGCAGGCCCGCTCGTCCCACTCAAGCTTGCGCTCCTGGAGCCGCCCGTTGGCAATCTCAACCATCAGCGGCACGATGTCCGTCTTCAGACGCGGCAACACCGCTTGAGTCTCGGGATCGCCGAAGCGTACATTATACTCCAGGACTTGCGGCCCTTCGCGCGTGATCATGAGGCCTGCGTACAGCAAACCCTGGTAGACGATGCCCTCCTTGCCCAGGGCTTCGAGGAGAGGCCGGATCGCGACGTCCACGAGCCGGTCCACTTTTTCATCCGGCACGAGCGGGCAAGGGCTGTAAGCCCCCATGCCGCCCGTGTTCGGGCCCCGATCGTTGTCCAGCAATCGCTTGTGGTCCTGCGAGCCCGCGAGCGGCAGCACCGTGATCCCGTCGGTCAGTGCAAGGATCGAGACCTCTTCGCCCGACAGGAATTTCTCGACCAGGATCCGTTTGCCGGCCTCCCCAAAAACGCGCTTTTCCATCATGTCGACGATGGCCTGCACGGCCTCCTGCGTGCTTTGAGCCACCACCACGCCCTTGCCGGCCGCCAGGCCTTCGGCCTTGATGACAAAGGGGGGCTCGCCCTCCAACACATGATGCTTGGCTGCGTCCGAATCTTCAAAGACCTGAAACGGCGCCGTGGGCACGCCCGCGCGCTCCATCCACTGCTTGCTGAAGACCTTGCTGGCTTCCAACTGCGCGGCTGCGCGAGTCGGCCCGAAGATGGCCAGGCCGCGCGCGCGGAACAAATCCACGATGCCTTCGACGAGAGGCGCCTCGGGGCCCACGACGGTCAGGTCGATGGCCTCCGCGGCGGCAAAATCGGCCAGCCCCTGCAGGTTTGAGGCCGGAATGTCCACCCGGTGAGCCAGCTGCGCCATCCCGGCGTTGCCCGGAGCACAATACAACCGCGTCACGAGGCGGCTCTGCGCGATTCTCCAGGCGAGCGTGTGCTCCCGCCCTCCGGAGCCGACCACGAGCACCTTCATGGAATGAGGACCCCTCTTCCCCGCACCACTTCCCCGATGACGCGGCTCGCGACGCCGTGGCGCTTGAGGGTGAGTCGGGCGCGTGCCACGTCTTTCGGCGCCGTGATGAGCACCATGCCGATCCCCATGTTGAAAGTCCTGAACATCTCGGCATCCTCGATCTTTCCCTTGCGTTGCAGAAACTCGAAGACGGCCGGGCTTTTCCAGCTGCGGCGGTCGATCCATGCGGCGAGGCCGCGCGGCAGCACGCGCGGGAGATTGTCGTGAAAAGCACCGCCCGTGATGTGCGCGATGGCGCGCACCTTCACGCGCTCCAGCACCGCGAGCACGGGCTTGACATAAATGCGCGTGGGCTCGAGGAGCGCGCGGCCCCAGCGGCGAAGGTCCTTCTTGCCGACGAGCTTTCGAATCAGCGAGTAGCCGTTGGAATGCGGGCCGCTGGCCGCGAGGCCCAGCAGGAGATCCCCCTTGCGGACCGAGCGGCCGTCGATGACCCGCTTGCGCTCGACCAAGCCGACCGCGAAGCCCGCCAGGTCGTAGGCGCCATTCGAGTAAAAATCCGGCATGACCGCGGTCTCCCCGCCCAGGAGCGCGCAGCCCGCCAGGCGGCAGGCGCGAGCCACGCCCGCGAGGACTTCCTGGGCGCGCGGCACTGAGAAACGGCCCGTCGCGAAATAATCGAGGAAAAAAACGGGGCGCGCGCCGCAGGCCAGGAGGTCGTTGACGCACATGGCCACGAGGTCCTGGCCCACCCCACCGTGCCGGCCCAACGCCATGGCGAGCTTGAGCTTCGTGCCGACCCCATCGGAGGATGCCACGAGGAGCGGGTCCTTGAACCCGAAGGCGCGCGCGTCAAAGAGGCCCGAGAATCCGCCAATCCCCGCCACGACGCCGCGCCGGGGCGTGCGGGAGGCAAGCGCCTTCAAGGAATCGACAAACGCGCCGGTCTTGAGGGGGGGAACCCCTGAGCGCTCGTAGGTCCACGGGCGCGCCGTCATGAAAACCTGTTTTTTTCGAAGGAGAACTTGTCCATCGGCTCGCTCACCGGCACCGGCAGCTTGCCGTCCCAGCAGGCGGTGCAGTAGCCGTTGCCGGCGCGCTCGATGGCGCGCAGCATGCCCTCGCGGCTGAGGTAACCCAGACTGTCAACATTCAGGAACTTCTGGATTTCATCCAGGGTGCGATTGGAGGCGATCAATTCCTTGCGCGAGGGAAAGTCGATGCCGAAGTAACACGGGTAGCGGTGCGGCGGGCAGCTGATCCGCAGGTGCACCTCTTTGGCGCCCGCTTCCCGCAGCGCCTGCACGCGGATGCGGGACGTATTGCCGCGCACGATCGAGTCATCCACGACCACGACGCGCTTGCCGGCGAGGAGCTCGCGCACCGGGTTGAGCTTGATGCGCACCTTGAACTCCCGTTGCTCCTGGGAGGGGCTGATGAACGTGCGCCCCACGTAATGGTTGCGTATGATGGCGCTCTCGAGCGGAATGTTGGATGCGCGCGAGAAGCCGATCGCGGCGAACGTGCCGGAGTCAGGCACGGGAATGACGATGTCG
>CAZPNG010000144.1:0-2875 GCA_964587845.1 uncultured bacterium
CCCTATCTTAAAAAAGGGCTTCCCTCAGACCCCTGGGGAAATGCATACGTTTATCACTATCCCGGTACCCAAAATCCAGAGAGTTACGATCTCTACTCCATAGGCAAGGACAAACAAGAGGGGACCGAAGACGACATTGTAAACTGGAAGAAATCGTGATGTCAAGGGACGGCTCCGCTCCGCGTCGCCGCCACCTGCCCGCGGCATGAAACCGCGGGCCGGTACTGCTGCAGGTCCCCCGGGCAAGCCCGGGGCACCCTCCGCTGTGGTCTTGCGATAGCGCATCCCCTTCGTCTCGCGCGCGTCCCGCTCGGCAGGACGGCTGCAGTCGAACGGTTTGGCGCCGGCCAGGGGAACCCCTTTAGGGGGCTCCACCAAAACAACGTCCCGGCGGTAGGGCGCTCTTCGGAAAATCTGGAAGGTCTTGTCGCACACGGCCGTGCGCACGCCCCGCTTGAGGACGTGCTGGTCGTCGTCAAGCACCTGCTTCCACGGGCCCTTGTAGATCACCGCCTGGTTGCGTTCCCAGCAGGGCCCTTGCTTGCCCTTGGTGGCCGTCACGGTGACGGAGCGAAACTCGACGCCGCGGACCGTGCGCCACGGGCGCTCGTCTCGCTTCTCGATTTGAATGCCGTAGAAACCGGCCTCCTCAAAGGCCTCAAGAAACCGCTTCTCCTGGAACGCCCCGGAGATGCACCCCGTCCAAAGCTCGGGATTGCGGCGCAACGTGTCCGGAACCTCCTCGTCGGAAACGATGTCGGAGATCGCGACGCGGCCGCCGCGCGCGAGCACCCGGTGCATCTCGTCAAAGAGCCGGCGTTTGTCCTGGGGGCGCACGAGATTGAGGACGCAATTGGAAATGATCACGTCCACCGAGTTGTCCGCCACAAGCGGGCTCACCCCGCGCAGCTCCCCGATCGCTTTCTCAAGCCCCAGGTAGTCCTCGACGCTCGCCACCGGACGAGCGGCCAGATCGGCCCCCAACGCCTCCAGGTCTGTCGCGAGATCCTGAATCCTCCCGCGCCGGAACTCCACATTGTGCCAGCCGATGCGCTCCCCCACCGCGCGTTGGGCCTTGCGCGCGAGGGCCAGCATCTCGGCATTGAAATCCACGCCGATGACGTGCCCCTTCGGGCCCACGATCTGTGAAGCGATGAAGCAAGCCTTGCCCGCCCCGCAGCCCAGGTCCAGGACCCGGTCGCCGGCCTTGAGGGTGGGCGTGGGATCCCCGCAGCCATAATCCTTCTCGAGGATTTCCTTGGGGATCACTTTCAGATATCTGGCGTCATAGCTTGTGGGACAGCACAGGGCTTTTTCAACCCGGCGGGCGCCGCGCGCGTAGCGCTCGCTCACGGCGTCTTCGACGTCGAACGCAGCCGCTCCACCCCCCCGCGAGCGGCTCCCTTGACCGTTGCCGTTACCGGATGGCTTCATGGCTTCTCCCTCGCACGTTGAGATCCTCCTGATCGTCCAGATCATCCAAGACAGGCAAAAGACAATGCGTGAGTCCGGCGCAAGCCGCACGGCTCAAGGTTTCCGACAACACCGACGGGCTGCTCCAGGAAATGCCTTTGAAGAGCGCAGGGCGCTCCCGCGCAAGACCGATCAAATAATACCCGCCGTCGCGCGCGGGGCCCACCACCACGTCGTGGCTTGCGAGCGCATCAAAGGCCTGCCTCACCCCCTCGGGCTCAAGGCCCAGCGTGTCGCTGCCCAACGCCACAACCCTCGAGGCGCCCCAAGAAAAAGCCCGGGCAAAGGCGTCCGTCAACCGCTCGCCCAAACCGTCACCCTCCTGAGCCAGGTAGCGGTACGGGCCTCGAAGCCAGTCCTTCACGTCCCGTGCGCGGTGCGCGGGATCAAACGCCACCGTGATCGACACCGTCTTGCCAAGGGCCTGTCCCAGGCGCGTGAAGGTCGAGCGAGCGAGCTCGCCGTAGAGGCGCGCCGCCTCGCTCGCGCCCTTGGAGACCGCCAAGCGGGTTTTCACCCTGCCGGGTTCGGGGTACTTCACGAAATACAGGAGATGATGTTGGGCCGCCAAAACGTTTTCCATGATACCACAGGTCCGCGCCCGGCGCTCCGCTCGTCAGGCGAGGGCGGCGGCGCGTTTCAAGCGGCGCGCCAGGGCTTTGAGAGGAGGATGCGTCAGAAAAAATCGGGCTTTCGCAAAGAGCCACCGCTCCCGAAGACCGGGGTGGACGGGGCGGCCCGCGAGCTCATGGCGCAAGCGCCGGCCGGTCAGGATGTTCACGTCGTCACGCAACGACAGGCGGCCGCCGGCGGCATCGATGAGCCGTGGCACGTAGTAGGCGCATCCCGCAAAAAAGAAATCCGTCACCTGGCTGTGGCGCGTGCGCGCCCGGTCGAGGATCCTGGAACCCCCGTGCAGCAAGCCCCCCGCGTACACGACGGCCTGCCCGGGGCGCACGTGTGCCTCCCGGCGCGCCAAGCCCTGCGCGCGGGCCCAGTCTCCGAGCGCCTCCTCGTAGCGCCAGTAGCTCTCCGCTGTGGCCGCTAGGCCCAGATCCCGCATCGTGGGGAGCTTGAGGCGGTGGCTCCCCGGATAAAAGTAAAGAGGGCCGTTCGCCGAGTCCACCTCCTCAAGCGGCATCCACACCGAGCAGACGTACCCCTCGGGGACTGTTTGGAAGTGAGTAGCGTCCGAGTGGAGCCCTTGCTCGGTGCCCACGGGAAAATTGAGCGTTTGAAACGGCATCGGTTCGCGCCGATAGAGCATCCTCAAAAGCTCCAGAACTCTGGGGGCCGTGGCCAGAGCGCGCACGTCGGGATGGTACAGCCAGGCGTCTTGGATCCGATTCTCGTGATCATAGTTGCGGGCGAGATCTCGAATGATGCGCCGGCGCTTGGCGTC
>CAZPNG010000145.1:0-3643 GCA_964587845.1 uncultured bacterium
GGATGGCACCGGCACGAACACCGGGGGGATCACGCCGGCCGGGCCGCTGCCGCCTTCATCCCGCCCGGACCGCAGCGCGGGGGTCAAGCGCCTGGCCCGGCAGGTGGGCCGTGAAGCGGACGTCGACGTGGTGGGGCTGGAGGACAATCGGCTCCTGATTGCCGAGGGCCACGAGAAGGGCTTCTCGATTTCGAAAATGGCGGAGGGGACCTCGAGGCGAATCGACGAGAGCTTCCCGCCCGAGACCTTCGACATCATCACCTTTTTTGTGCCGGTGTATGACGACTGGACGATGCGGCAGTTCCTTCACCAGGCGAGGGGACTTCTCAACGCTCAAGGTCCCGCCGAGGTGTGGATTCAACCCTACTGGACGGACCGGCCTCTGCGGCCGGGAGAGCCGGGGCACACCGACTTCGAGGACCGCGAGATCGCGTTCGACCGAATCGAGAACTTGCTCCTGCGGACCGGGTTTGTGGTGGAGCGGCGCGCGAACGTTGCGGGCGAGTATCTGGCAGGCCGGCTGCTGAAGCCCGAGGGCTCGCCGGTGTCTCCGTGGGCGGGCTCACCCGAGCCCCGCGATGTGATCATCCTGGGCGCCCAGGACGAAACGGCCGAGAGCGGGAGAATGGTCGGGGCCGTGTCGGTTTCCGATGAGCGCGGCGTTCAGACGAGACATTTATTCAGCCCGCAGATGGGAGTGGGCTACCCGCAGCTTCGCTACGAGAAGCCGACCGGCGCGCAGATCAGGGCGTACATGGGGCTGCGCAGGTTCCTGGCTCACTCGCTCTCGCCGCCGCCGCCCATGCCGCCGCCCTACCAGCGCTTGGCCCGCGCGGTCGCGCGCTTTCAGCTCGAGGGGGCCATGGGGAGCCTCTATATATGGAAGTACGCCGGGCACGAGCCGGTGCCCGGACCAGGGGGTTTTGACGTCCGCGACCTCCTCAAAATCCACACAATTGGCGGCCGACGGTTCATCCACGAGAGTCTGCTCGGCACCTCCGAGGCCGACCCCGGCCCCTTCACGGATCAGGTGGCGGCCATTCTCACCCATATGTTACCCACCCGCTCCGGCCAGATCGCCATCCGGCTGCCGGACGGCCACAGCATCACTGCCGAGCCCTCGAAAGTGGCCATGGGATTTCTGCCCGGCGTGCGCGAAGGCCGGATGAATCCCACGCCCGGCGACCGCCGGTTGATTTGGATGGGCGATTACACCGGCTTGGGTCTTGCCCGTTGGATTTCGCTCAAATCGCTGGGCAGCGAGGAGCATCGGAGGCAGCTCGCGGCGATTCACGAAAGCCGCTTCAGCGCGGCCGAGCTCACTGCCCTCGGCGAGAAGGTCCTCCGCAGGAGCTTCACCATCACAGCCGACGAGATCCAGCACCTCGTGGCTGCCGCCGCCTATTCGGAGACCAACGACCCGCGCGTAAAAGCCCTCTCGGATCAGGCGCGAAACCTGATGGGCCAGATCGTTTCCTCCAATTCCCGGAACCTGCTCCATGTCCTGTTGGGGGGCACGCAAGTGGCGTGGCATCCGCGCCTCTGGATCGAGTGGAAGAAGGCCCTGCCGCTGGAGGTCATGACCGGGCCCATCGCGCAGCACCTGCAAGAGCGCATCACGCATCTCCAGGGCGGGGAGGGGGCCGAAGCGAGGATTGCCGTTTCGGTCCTGGCTCAAATGTGCAGCCTCAAGCCCGGGGATCTATCAGACCGCCGCCTCATTGGCGATGTCTTGAGAAGGTTCGGCATTTCTTTAACGGCTCCTGCCGCGGACCCCAACGCTCTGGCGATCATCACCCCGCAGACCGACCTGGTGCGCCGCAAGCCCGAGCCCTCGCGCAAAGCCGCCGCCCGCGCGTTGCCCGATCGAGGCAAGGGTCCGCTCACCGCCGATGAGCTGAAGCGGGAGCTCGATCGGCCGCTTGCGGTCATTGTGCCCTCTTGGCTCCAAGCCGCTCGCGGCAGGCATTATAGGCAGGGGCTGGCCGGGGCCTATCCCGGCAATCTGCTCTCGTTCCATGTTTCCACAGACGGGCGGGCGACCGTGACGGCTGAAATCCAAGAGAGCGCCCAGCAGGTACAGGTCCTGGCGGACCTCTTGTCTTTTGGGCGGCGGCTCGTCCAGCCAGGGAACTATCCCTCTTACAGAATTGTGGGTCTGCTCGTCGAGCCCGAGGAGGCCGGCCGGGCCATGCGCCGTTTCTCACTCGAGCTTGAACCTCGCTCGTCGAGCGAGGGTGAGAAGAAAGCGAAGCCTTTGACGCAGGCGGGCTTCCGCAAGCTCATGGGTGAAATGGGGTACTCGAAGACCCTCGGGGGCCATAAATTTTTTGTGATTTGGAATGACAGCGGGCGAGTCCCCGGCGCCCGCTCTGCGGGCAGCGGCGACGATCCGAGACAAGTGGGCATTGGGGTGGATGCGCCGGTGGGCGCACGGGATAAGGTGGCCGACAAACTCATGAAGCTCGCCCGCATCTTCACCTGGACATACCCGCAGTACTATTTTTGCGGCGTGGAGTGGGTGCCTTCTCCGAAGGGGAGACGTCACCAAGAGTTCCACCTTTTCCTCATTCACCGCCACGCCTACGAGCGGGGCGGCGGTGCTGACTTGACGCGGAATGCCGCTGCGCGCAGTCAGGCCCCCGTGATCAAGGTGCTCGACATCATGAGCGGGGCCGGCGCGGGCCATTGGGCGAGTGAGCGCACGCCGCGGGGCGCGATCAATCCGGCGTCGCATGAGGGGATCGCGGCGGCGGTGGCCGAGCGGCTGGCGGGCTTGCACCCCGACGCCGAGGTGCGCGTGACGGGAATAGATCACCTCCAACGCTATGTGCAACGCGGCCGGGCGAAAGGTCGGGACATTCGAGCAGGTAGGATCATCACGTCCATGGTCGAGGAAACTGTGCGTCGGTTGTACTTGCGCGAGAGAGCCGATGAACCGGGCGCTCGCAGCGAGGCGCCGACGTTTTACGTCGATCCCCGCCTTGCGGACGGTTCCTTCGACGTGGTGACCTTTTTTAATCCGTTCCCGACGGATGACTTGAACCTCGTGCGGGGGCTCATTCCGGAAGTCAAAAGGCTGCTCAACCAGGAAGGCCCTCTCGCCGAGTTTTGGGTGCAGCTCTATTGGTCCCCGTCGGGGAAAGAGAATGCTCCGCGAATCCAGGGTGATCGCATTGACAAGCTGGTATCCCTGCTTCGGCAAGCCGGATTCCAGGTCGACGTCCGCCGCAACGCGGTGGGCGAGTACGCCGTGGGCACCTTGCCCCGTCGCCTCTCACCCGCCCGGACCGATCGAAGCGATCCTTCGAACGTTCCGAAGGGCGATGTTCGGGACCAGCGATACCCCGCGTATGCGGCGCGCCTGCTGCGCCGGTTCGCCGGGGAGCTCGAGCGGCTCGAGCGAGCGGGGGGATCGATTGCGAGCCGATTCAGGAATCCCCGGGAGAGACTGAAGGCCGTCACGGACGTCTTTGTGGCCTTGAATCTGCAGCGCGGCACGAGGGAATATGGATTCCTCCGGGAGGGGCTCCCGAAGGACATGCGGGCCATCCGGCGCGTGCGCCAGCGCGATTTCTGGAAAAGACCTGTCCTCCTGCTGGACCGCCGCTCCGCCATCCTTCTCTTTAAGGACGGGCCCAAC
>CAZPNG010000146.1:0-2748 GCA_964587845.1 uncultured bacterium
CGACGCAGTGAGCCACCTGTCCCAGAAGCCGGATTACCAGCGGGCCATTCTTTCGGCCGGTCAGGAGACCGTCGATCCGGATGATCCTGAGAGCGTGCACCTGAGATTTCAGGTGCCGGCTTCGCGCCGGGCCGAGCTGGAGGGAGCCCTGCGTCGATGGGGCGGCGAGGTCGAGGGAAGGTTTTCTGATTATGTTGTTCGAATCGTCGGCCCCCGAGTGGTTTCTGCAGCGGGAGTCGGCACGCTTGAGTTCACGGCCGTCGTTCTCCGCAGGTCCCATCTTGCTGCCGGGGTGACCAATGCCGACGTGGATGCTGTGGCACGCGACGTGGGCTTGTTCCGTAAGCACGGCCAGGACCAAGCTGGCGGGGCTGCCGAGGGCTCGTCGGAATTTATCGGGGAGATCCTGCTGATGGTTCGCAAGGACATGTCCCCGCAGGTGGAGGGGGAGGCTCTTGAGGATCTAAGACTCATCGCAGACGAGTTCGATGCGCGCGTTCAGGATACAGGCGCGAAATTCATCAGGGCATTTTATGCGGTCGAGCGAGACGGCAGCATGCATTGCCTCATGCAGCTCGAGCACCAGAAAGAGAGTCCGGTGGCGCTTCGGGGGAGAGACTCGGGCCTGAAGGCGCTTGTGGACATCCTGCTGCGACCCTATCTGTCCGCTGCCACCCTTGAGGAGAGCGGCCGCTATCCGTTTCCGCACGCAGCCACTATTCAGGTGGAATCTCTTGACGATCCTTCGGGGCACGACCCGAAGTTGCGCCGCGCCCTGGAAGTAGCATCTGCTCTGGCTCAAGCGACCGCGGTTCCCATTCACCTGCAAATCCACCGCAGTCCGGAAGAACTCGTCTCGCGCGTGCTGGAGCAGGAGGCCGTCAAGCTTGCGGATCAGATTGCTCGCCCTCTCGCCGTTCAGGAGGGCTACGAAATGTTCGTCCGCTCGGTTCTCGTAAAGGGTCGGCGGGGTCTGCGCCGCACTACCCTGGAACTTCGCTCGCGCCGCGAGTCGCCCACGCGGGTGAATGGGACAGAGGGGCGCCGGTCCTGGAAGGAGGCTGCGAGGGCCCTCGCGCAATGGGTTGGAAAACACTGGGTGCGCTCGATCACCATTGCCCTAGCGATTGGCGCCGGCCTCGGCGTCATTCTGGGGCTATGGTTTACCAGACACATGCTCTCAGGTCGCCCGGCCGAGAGTCCAAAAGCTGTCAGCGAAGGACCGGCGACCGTAGAAGCGTACGGTCTCTCGTGGCGCGTCTTCGTCCATAGCCCGAATTTCATCCTGGCTTATCCGGAGAGCCGCGTGACCGGACAAACCCAGGAAGAGACTCGGGCACTGGCCGCTCTCCTTGAGAAGACCCGGGCCCGCGTTTACAAACGACTGCTGGATCAGGACAACCCCGCAGAGTGGTCCACTGCCGGCGCCAGGCCTGCGCTATTCCTCTTTCCAGACCGGGCAAGTTTCCAAGCTGCCGATGTCAAACCTGCGGACACGGCGGATGCCCGCGCGTCTTGCCACATTGCCCGGGACAAGGAGACAAGAGAGCTCAAGACACGTTTCATCTACAGCAGTCTGGATAACGACCGGTTGGAATTCAGCCTGGAACACGAACTGACGCATTTCGTGCTCGAGGAAGATTTCGACGGACGAGGAGAAGCGCCTTTTACGGATTTCGAAGAGGTGATGGCGGCGGGCGCGAGCCGCGCTGATTTGGTCCAACTGGTGGGTGAAGAGTCTTTGCACTTAGAAAGCGTTCTGGCGACGCCCGCCCTGGGTGTCCTTTTGGCGGGCCACTCCAAGGAGAACCTTGCGCGCTTGAGCCCGCAGGCGCGCGTTTTTGGGCGTGCGAAGAACTTGCTGATCACCGGGTACCTCTGCGATGGCATCCCGGGGAAAAGCGAGCGCGAGCTGGTGGAGTTTTTGCACCTTGTCAGGCGCAAGGAGAGGCAGATCAAGGAGCAAGGCGCCGAGGTTTTCCTGATTCCGATTTATAACGACGCGTTGAAAGAGACTTACGGCATGGACGTGGCGGACCTGGACCCAGCGGTGCGCGCCTGGGCCTACGAGCGCCTGCGCCGGGCGCCGGCAGCGGCTTCCAAACGGCTGACTCCTGAGAAGATTGAACGGTGGGTGCAGCGGCGTTGGTTTCGGGACCGGGAAATTCAGTTGATTCCTCTCGACGTGCAGCCGCTGGGCTGGGGCCGCCGCGGCTATCGGGTCGAACTGGCGGATATCTCCGTGGAAACCCTGGGCGATTTGCTTCGAGACTTGCGCCCGTCCATCCATGTGACTTCACCAACCCCTGCGTACAGGTATATCTTTCGGCACGGGCATCAAATATTGGCCTTGTCGTTTCACCCCCTCGGCAGCGGTAGCTTTTCGAAACGCTTTCAAGTGTCGTTCCTGCTCGTGCCGAGGACGCTCCAGCCTCCGGTTGCCGCACATCTGGGCCGGCTCTTTGCGTTCGAGGCCGGGCAACTGGCTCAGGCGGCAGGTATTCCGTGGGCGGGCTTTCGTGTTTCCCTGTTGGTCCTTGGGATTAGTCTCTTGATGTCCGTTGAGCCGCCGGTCGAACTGCCGTTCGCGCGCGAACAACTGGAACAGCGCCTCACCCAGTTATTCCGTGGTGTTTACTCGGACAAAGAGCCCTCGTTGTATCACCGCGAGGTGCTCCTGTCAGGCGACACGAGCAGAGCTGTGGACTCGCTCTCGGGCGCGCTGGCTGAACGCGGGTTGCCCCGCAA
>CAZPNG010000147.1:0-3844 GCA_964587845.1 uncultured bacterium
TACCTTTTGGCTTTACAGAGGGCCCGAGACGCCGCCGTCGCGGCGCACCCGCCAGAAATGCACGGCCATGAGGACCGCCGCCACGACCGGAATGAACACGCAGTGCAAGACGTAAAAGCGAAGCAGCGCCGGCGCGGCCACAAACGTGCCGCCCAGGAGCGCGAAGCGCACGTCGTCGCCGGCATGCACGAGGCTGATGCCGCCCAGTTTCAGAAGCGCGGCGCCGGGCCCCTCGTGGCCCAGAAAGGGCGTCGCGCGCGCCATGTTCGAGCCCACCGTGATGGCCCAGATCGCGAGCTGGTCCCACGGCAGAAGGTAGCCCGTGAAACTCAAGAGAAGCGTCAGCGTGAGCAAGACCACCCCGATTCCCCAGTTAAACTCGCGCGGCGGCTTGTAAGAGCCCGACATGAACACGCGGAACATGTGCAGCCACACCGTGATCACCATGAGATGAGCGCCCCAGCGGTGGATCTCGCGCATGATGCCCAGCGGCACGTGCTCGCGCAGCGCCACGATGTCATTGAAGGCGTACTCCGCCGTGGGGCGGTAATAAAACATCAAAAGCACTCCGGTGACGGTCTCCACGAGGAAGAGAAAAAACGAAACGCCGCCCATGCACCAGGTGTAACTGATGCGCAAGCCCTGCTTGCGGGCCTGCACCGGGTGCAGGTGCAGGAACACGTTGCTCAAGACCACGAGCGCCTGGTTGCGCTTGCTGGTCGTGGGATAGCCGTGCCTGAAAAAAGACTTCCAGACCTGGGTCTTCGTAACCGCGTCTTTCGTTTTCTCCCAAAGCGTTTTCTCGACGTCAGCCATCCGTCACCCCTAGATTAGATTCGCAAAAACGACTCAGGATCGTTCCAAGCCCCGAGTTCGTACTGAAACTTCTTGCCCTTGTCGACCAGGATCTGTCCATCCTCGGCGAGCATCACCTTGGCGCGCTCCAGCGGCCGCGGCGCCGGCCCCTCAAAGTTGATGCCCGTCTTGCGGAACCCCGAGCCGTGGCAGGGGCACTTGAACTTGCCCTCCATCTCCAGCCAGTTGGGCGTGCAGCCCAGGTGCGTGCAGATCGTGATCAGCACGTACAGGATGTCTGGCTGGCGCACCACCCAGATACCGTATTTTCTCTTGAAGCGCTCATCGACCTGCCCGACCGTAAAGTCGCTCGGAGGACCGATCTTGAAACTCGTGGGGGGCTCAAACAGAACGTTCGGGAAGAGGAAGCGAACCAGCAGGGTGAGGCCGCCCAGGCAGGCGGCCGTAAAGGAAACCCACGCAAGACCCAGCCAGGAGATAAACTGGCGGCGTGTAACCGGCTGAGAGACCCCTCCTTGAGTCGGCTGCGGCATCCATCTATTTTATCAATTTTCAGGGAATCGGAAAGCGCTTTTACCGCCGCGCCACCGATACCGCACGGCTTTCAGAGCGACCTCTTACGAGAGCTTTTCGACCGGATGCCGGGATTCCCTGGAATTCCCCCCCCGCAAGGTAGAGTTTGGCAGGTTTTTAAAACGCAAGCATTACCCAAGAGGAGGGAGAACACATGAAACTCAACACATTCGCAAAGATCAGGCGGGTTGCGCTCTGTACAGTGTTGATCGGCGTGCTCTACGCAGGCCAAGCATTCGCCACCGTTCCTTTTGGAGGTCAATGTCCTCGAGGTCGGTGTGAAATTGTTCACCAAGCCATCACGGTTAACGGGAAGGTGGTGCTTCCGGAGTGGACTGAGTGCGTGCCGTGTGATCCTGATCCCCCTGCGCCAGTACCGCAAAAGCCGAGTCTCGATCGCTAATCGCTCAGAGATTCAATAGCGGCCTGGCGGACCTTGAGGCTGGGGTCGGAGGCATTTGAGGGCATCCGGGCACAGGCTCAGGGAACCCTTTGAAGACGGCCCCAGCTCGGGACCTCAGGCGGGTTTAGCTGTTCTTTGGTTTCTTTTCTCGGAGATACTTTGCAAAAGATTCCAACCGGCCTAGGACCTCACGGTCTCTTTGCCGGCCTGCTTTTCGTTTGCTTCGGATGATATCTTCAAGGGAGGCGACAGGGTAGCGGCCGCATGCCCGCGTTGCCCGCTGCTTCGCTTCCCGGTAGGAATCGATCCCGACCGGGGCAAAGATCAAATCAAGATGAAAGGGCTCTCCGCGGATCTGAATAAAATCTTTGCCCTGGACGATCGCTTGCTCTAATGTTGAGTCGATCTGGAATCCAAGGTCCCTTATTGCTTGCACGATCCGGCGGCCGTTCTCAGCTTATTTTTGGGGGAAAAGATCGATGTCTTGCGTTGTGTCCGGGAAGCCGTAGACAATCGCCCCCGCTCGTCCGATGATGAGGTAGTCTACGCCGCGCTTGGCAAAAGTTCTTGCCAAAGCCTCAAGGTCGCCGCTCGAAAAAGTCTTAGGATGCTTTTCCATATCCAAGCCAGGGCGCTAATGCTTTCTCGCACCACGCCTTGTAATCCGAGAGGCGGTTGAAGATCCTGTAGGGTTCGTCGTCCATCACGGGCTTATACGTCTTCAGAAATCCACGGGCGACGCGTTGCTTCACGCTCCTTTTTCGCGCCCACTCAAATTCTTTTTGTAAGAACGCCTCCTCGCTCAAGGCGCCAAAATCGTAGAAGATTTTCTTCCGTTTCTTCATTCGGCTCATACCGATGCCTTTCTTTTCTTGATGAAATTATCGCCGAAATCAGTAAAAACACAAACCCCTTTTATGCTGATCGTTCGCGATCATCGTAAGTTGATAGAACCATCTCCGCGTTGCCCCGTCCCAGCATCACCGCAGCCGCCCGCCGGAGGGAGAAGCGCCGCCAGCGAAATCGCGAGCAATGACCCGCGCCATGGCAGCCGCCACCCTCCGCGCCCCCCGCAGGTTGTAGTGGCAGCAGGCGTCCACGTAAATCGGCTCGGCAACGCGCGAGAAGAGCAGGGTCAGATCGTGATAACGCACGCCGCCTTGGGCCAGGCTGCGGCCCGCTCGCCGCAGATAGGGATACCCTCTTTCCGCGCCCGGGCGATACGGATGGTCCGCTCGGTAAGCCACCCGCCGCTCCTCGCGGCTGAGATCTTTCGCCCCCGGCGCGTATTGATTGGGCTGAAGGAAATGAAAGTAACGGCAGCCCTGGCCTTCACACATCTGGTGCATGAGGAGTGAGCTTCTGCGCCACACCTCAGCCAGGTCGGTGAAAAGCTCCTCCTCATTGGAATACGTTCGCCGGGGCCCGGTGAGCAAATAATTGTCCGGGGGAACCTTCTCGCGCATCGCAGCAGCCTGAAGATTGAACAACGCGCCCTCCGCGTTGCTGTCCAGGAAATGCCACGCGAGCGCCGCCGCACTGCTTTTCGCCAAAGGGCCCGCGGGAGAAAAAGGCGGCCAGAGCTTTACGCTTCTTGCGTTGAGCGGCGATCTCGCCTACCAGTGCCCATAGCTCGGGCGTGGGCACCACCTGCACGCGCAGCGGCCAGTTCCTCGGATAAAACGGAAAGGCACCTTGATGGAGCCCCGCCACGGGCAGCGCCACTTCGTTGAAACCATCCAAGTTCACGATGATGTCGAACTCCGCTCCCAAGCTCGCCAGAAACGCGAGGGCAAACAGTTGCTGCGGCTGTTTGTAGCCCCCCGCCGCGAGGCGAAGAGCAACGATTTGTTTTCCCCGAAACGGGGGCCGGCGCCTCAAGATGCGCACGAGGCAATCGACGGCCTGGTGGTAGACGTTCCGGGCAACCGATCCCCCCGTGATGGCAAGAATCACCTTATCAGGCGAGCGCTTTTGCAGCGGAGTGACGGGATTTTCCCACCCGAAGGGATCTCGATCAAGGCCATCCCCCAGAACGAACCCCAGATACGG
>CAZPNG010000148.1:0-4249 GCA_964587845.1 uncultured bacterium
TCGATTCGATTTTCGGGGCGATCGCGAGCGCTCCGCCTCGGGCGAGGACGGCACGCTCGCCAACTCCAATCAAAAGGACCTGGCGGGATTCAAGATGACCTTCACGACGGACCGCACGATTGCCAAAGTGCTCGGCAAGCAGCGGCTCGACTGGGTGTTCGTGAAATCCACCCTGCGCGACCCCCGTGACCGAAAGGGTCCGTACCGGTTCGCGCCTCACTTCGGCCGCACGCTGGAAGAAATGAACGATTACTTGCGCGAGCGCATCTCGGACCATCACCCCAACGTGGTCGACCTCCCCTTCGGGGAGCCCGACCCGGCCCTGCTCGCCCGGAAAGGGGACTAGGCGCCGTGGAGAAGCGGGACCTCGCCTTCGAGATTCGGTTCTTCGAGCGGCTGGTCAAGGATCATCCCGGTTTCGTCGACGCCCTGATGCCGCTGGCGGAGGCCTACACGCGGGCGGGGCGCTTCGACCTGGGCCTTCGAATCGACAAGCGCCTGGCGCGGCTGCGCAGGCAGGACCCCGTCGTGCACTACAATCTGGCGTGCAGCTACGCGCTCGTGGGTGAGAAGGAGAGCGCATTTCGAGCGCTTGCAAAGGCACTGGAGCTTGGCTTCGAAAATCGTGTGCTAATGCTGCGGGACCCCGACTTGAAATCCCTGCACAGCGACCCCCGCTTCAAGAAGATGGCGTCTCCCTAAGACCCGCGGCGCATTTTCCGGGAAGCGAAAAGACACGGATTCGATACAATTCTTGTTTCGTGGAAAACAGACAGTCTGGGGTCATCTCCGCCGGAAGGAGGAAGGGGTGGACATAATGAAACGATTGTTTGGCTTCGTGATCGACACAGGCGCTTACCTTTTTGGTGTAACGGGGTTTTTCACCAGCATTTTCATAGTGCTTCGCCCGTGGGCGATCCTTAATCAAGACTACGGCGGGAGCAACTGGAACAAATACTTAACTTGTGTTGGAAGTGTGTGGATAATTGTGCAGTGGTATCAGGGTACAGAGCGCCAGAAAGAGCTGGTGGCAGCTATCAGGCACTATAAGGAATATGATTACAAGGGAAAGGAAACCGAGTTTATCAATAAAATATTTAAAATCTTCATACGGAGAGGGAAGTGGGACTATGGCGGCATTTCCGCGAGTTGACCCGTCCTGTTTTAAGCTGCCCCACTCTCTCGAAAGGAGGCGAGGAGGTTTGCGTTACAATGTAACGTCAGTGGTGATTTGAAGGATGGGGCAATTAAGGGAACGGTATAGGGCCCTGGGGCGAGCGGTGAGTATGGGCTTAGGGAGGCTTGAAAAGCTTGGCCAGCGTAGGTAAACTTGATGACGGGGTTAGCCGATAAACAAGGGGAGGTTGACGAGCGATCCTCCAAACGCTATATTAGACTATCATCCCAGCGGGATCTCGTATCTCGCTGGCCCCGGACTCCAGTGGGTCCGGGATTTTTATTTTAGGGGACTTCTTGATGGCTAGAGTAGCGGGCTTCGTTGACGGTTTCAATCTTTACCATGCCATGGACGACAACCCCATTCTTCACAAATATAAGTGGCTAAACTTGGCCAAGCTCGCGCGGTGTTTTGTGAGATCGGAAGACGAGATCAAAGCGGTCTTTTACTTTACCGCTTATGCCACCTGGAATCCCGGGAAGGTTGAAAAACACAAGAATTATGTTAGGGCTTTGGAGCTGGAAGGAGTCAAGCCTGTCTTTGGACAGTTCCGGCAGAAGGAGAGGAAGTGCCTAAAATGCAGGAGAGTTTATATGACGTTTGAGGAGAAGGAGACGGACGTCAATATCGCGATCAAGCTGTTCCAGACGGCAATCGCTGATTTGTATGATACCGCCCTTGTTATTTCGGGCGACAGCGACCTTATTCCTGCCCTTGAGGCCGTGAAGCAGTCCTTTCCCAATAAGAAGATAGTTGTCGTCATTCCCATCGGTAGGCGTGCCGAGGCCCTAAAGCAGACAGCCCATGCCTACATGAAGCTAAAAGTGAAGCATCTTGAGAGCTGCCAATTTGAGGATGAGATTCGCAAAGATGGCCTAGTCTTGGTTCGCCCTGCCTCTTGGAGATAGTTCCAGGGTGTGACCATTTGTTGACCAAACTGCTTCAAATTGCATGGGCGGGGACAAGCTCTATCGAAACAATCGAAATGGCTGATCGGGCGGTCAGCAAATAGATTCTGTGTATCCAATTTCTTTGCTTTTCCCGCAAAACAGCTACAATCCCCCTCATGACGCGCTCATGAAGATCTCCGTCATTATTCCAGCGCTCAATGAGGAGCAGGCGATCGGCTCGACCCTGGAGGCCCTGGCGGCTGAAGCGCCGGCGGAGGTGATCGTCGTGGACGGGGGGTCCCGGGACCGGACGCGCGAAATAGCCGCGCGCCATGCCACGGTCCTCGCCTGCGAGCCGGGGCGGGCCCGCCAGATGAACGCGGGGGCCCGGCACGCGCGGGGAGAAGCGTATCTTTTCCTGCATGCCGACACGCGGCTTCCCCCCGGGGGTCTCGAAAGGGTTGCTCAGGCTCTGGGCGAGGGCGGCCGGCGCGCGGGGCGATTTCGCGTGCGCTTCGATGATCCGCATCCGTTGCTGGCCCTCTACGCCTTCCAGACCCGCTTTCCCTTTTTCTCCTATGGCGACCAGGCGTTTTTTCTCACCCGTGAGCTGTTCGGCGCTCTCGGGGGGTTCCGCGAGGACGCGGTCTTCGAGGACATCGATTTCTACAGGCGGCTTTCCAGAATCGAAAAGCCGTTGATCCTTCCAGACGCGGTGACCACCTCCGCCCGCCGTTTCATCGCCAACGGCCTCGGGCGACAGAAATGGGTCAATATCGCGCTGGTTTCCCTCTACACCCTGGGCTGCCCGGCTGCCCGCCTCAGTCGCCTCAAGGAAGCGTGGTACCGGGACATCCGCTAGGACAGTGCTCGCCATCGAATGGATTCTGACAGCGTTGCTTTTCCTGACGGCTCTTCAGGGGCTCTGGAGCCTCTTCAGCTTGCGCCGCCTGGAAAACGGGCTTGAGCCGACTGAGGCGCCGTTCGTGTCCGTCCTCGTGCCGGCTCGCAATGAGGAACGCACGATCGAGCGCTGTGTGCGTTCTCTCCTGCAGCAGACCTATCCTTCGTTCGAGGTGCTTGTCCTGGACGATGAGTCCGAGGACCGCACGCGCGAGATTCTCGGGCGGTTGGCCGCAGGTAACGCGCGGCTTCGCGTTCTTTCAGGCTCACCCCTGCCTCGCGGATGGGTCGGAAAGTGCCACGCGTGCGCCCAGCTTGCGGCCCGCGCGCAGGGGGAGCTGCTGCTTTTCACGGATGCCGATACGGAGCACAAGCCCGGCGCCCTCTCGGCCGCCGTACTGAGTCTCCAGGCCTCCTCAGCCGATCTGCTCTCAGTCGTCACGCGCCTGGAGATGGGCACCCTTGCCGAGCGGCTGCTCCTGCCGATCATTCCCTTCATGATCCTCTCGTTTTTACCCTGCGCGCTGATCGAGCGCGTGAGACATCCCAAGATTGCCGTGGCCAACGGCCAGTTCATGCTGTTCCGCCGCTCCGCCTACGAAGCGGCTGGGGGCCACGCGGCCGTCGCCAGCGATCTCATCGAAGATGTGAGCCTGGCGCGCGTGATGAAGACCAAGGGGTTCAAGGTTGCCCTGCGGGACGGGCAGGAGCAGGTGTCTTGCCGGATGTACCGCGGCTTTCGTGAATTGTGGGAGGGATTTACCAAGAACCTGTTTGCAGCCACGAGCTACTCCCTCGCCGCCCTCCTCGCGCTCGCGGGTTTCTTTCTCGCCGCCTATGTTTTTCCCTGGATTGCGCTCGCCGTGGGCCTTGTCACGGGCGCGGATGCCGTCCCGTGGGTCGTCCTGCCCGCGGTCGAGATTGTTTTGGCGGTGGGCTTGCGGCTGGCCATCGCTTTGCGCTTGCGACTGGGTGTGAGGTCCTGCTTCGGGCACGGCTTGGCTGCGGCCGTGTTCGTGGGGATGATGGCGCACTCGCTCTACCTCCTCAAGTGGGGAGGAGGCGCGCGCTGGAAGGGCCGCCGCTACTCCCTCGCCTCAGGGCGGCCCGGTCTTGACTTGCGCGTGTAGGGGAGTATCCTGCTCGGGTGTCCACGCTCGCGGAACTCTCCACGGCGCACGCCGGCGAGGGGCCTTGGTTTTATCGCGCCGATTTCGCTCCACTCCTCGCGCCGGCGGGCTACGATCCCCAAACGCAGGCCCTGATACGGGGCTTTGCC
>CAZPNG010000149.1:0-6152 GCA_964587845.1 uncultured bacterium
AGCCCTCGGCCGCGCATATCCAGTTGTGGGGCGGGCGAACGGGGTCGCTCGAAATGGCGAGGCAACCCGAGGCGTTTCACTTGAGCCCCTTGCCCCATGAGCATCCGATGCTCGCGATTTTCGATGCGGGCCGCGAGGGAGATCTCTCCGAGATCGCCTTCGCTCGCGTGGTTCCGTTCTTCGCTTTGCCTGAGACCGGCGCACGGACTCTCCTCTCTTTCAACGGGGCGCGCCCTGCGCTCGTCGAACGACCGTTGGGAAAAGGCCGGGTCTTGATCTGGACCTCTTCGTTTGACGCGGAGGGCGGCGAGCTTCCCGGTCATCCGCTCTTCGTTCCCCTCGTGCACGAGCTCCTCAAGTACGCCTCCGGCCGCTCGAGCGGACCCCGGCCCGGCGTGTGGGTGGGCGAGCCCTTCGCCCTGCCTCTTGCCGAAGAGCCCAGCCGCGCGATGGTTGTAGCGCCGTCAGGCTTGAAGATTGCCCTAGAGGCCGGGGCGGGCGAGACCGTGAGATTCAGCGCCACCTCCGCCTCGGGCTTCTACCAGTGGATGCGTGCTCGAGCGGGGGAGCTTGAGCGCGAGTCCATCGCAGTGAACGTTCGCACCACGCTCTCGCGCGAGGAGCCGCTTGCTCCCGAACTCACGCAATTTCAGTCTCGGGGCGTGAGCGCTGCGGGCGCCATTCGCCGGGATCATGCCCGGGCCTTCTACCTTTACCTTCCCTGCTTGTGGGCTGCATTCACGTTCGCATGGTTCGAAGTTCTCCTGGCGAACACGTTGTATCGGCCGAGGATCTTGCCATGAGCCGGCTGAAAGCTTCCCCCCTTGCGCGCAAACTTCTCGGAGCAACTGAGAAGCTGCTCTTATTGGAAGCGGGTGTGCGCACGCTCTGGGCGGTGGCACTCCTCGGCGCCGCCTTCTATCTGGCGCGCTGGTTGGATCAGATGATTCCGGCCGTCCCGACTCCAAATTTGCGGCCCTGGCACCTGTGCCTTCCGCTCGCCCTGTATGCCGTGTTTTATCTGGCGGGGCGCGCCGCGCGGCTGGCTGCGCTCAAAAACCTCGTTTCAACCTTCGAGCAGGGGAAGCCCGAGCTTCGAGACGAGCTTGTTACGGCGCTTGAGATTCTCGAGGGCCGCGTGAAGCACGCATCGGGAAGCATGAGCGCCCGCCTGGCCGAGAAGCTCGAGTGCGACCTGGACGCCGTTCTCGCTCGACGCGGGTTTGGGCGCGCGGTCTCCGCGCGCAAGCTCATCCGTCCGGCCATCCTGCTCGCCCTGCTGCTCTTGTGGATCCTCGCGCACGGCCTTTTTGCGCCGGCGTTTTTCGTGGACCGGCCAGCGGGCTCCCCACCGGCGCTGCGCTTGCCGCGCTGGCATTTCCGCGCCCAGCCGACGGCCGGCTTGCCGGATTTCACCTTGGAGGTGATCCCGGGTGACTCTTCGATCCCGGCCGAGTCAAGTCTGGAAGTTCAGGCGCGCACGGGCGCCTATGTGCCCCGCAGCGTGCGGCTTGAAATGCGAACGGGGGAGCGCGAAAGTTGGCGCATTCTGCCGATGAGCGCTTCGGCGAATGGGTCATTTCATCAGTTGATTCCGCAAGTCACCCGCGGCTTCGAGTATTTCGTGCGCGCGGATCACAAGACCTCTGCAACCTTTCGAGTCCAGCTATTTGACCCCTTGCGGCTTGAGGAAACGAGATGGGATCTCCACTTTCCGGACTACCTGCGGTTTACCGATGAATCGCGCTCGGGCTGGAAAGACAAGCTCGTGGTGCCCGATGGCACGCGCGTGGGCGTGCAAATGATTTTCAACCAGCCGGTGAGCGGTGTCTTTTTGGCCAACGCTCAGGGTCAGTCGGTGAAGCTCAATCCCGTCAATCCCACGGAGGCGGCCGGCGAGTTCCTGGCTGAGCGGGAGGCCAGTTTCGAGCTCCTGGCGCAGTCCGGCGGCGGAGATTTCCTCTCGGGCCTCTCGCCCTGCCGGCTTGTGGTGATCCCCGACCTGCCGCCCTACCTCGAGGTCAAGATGCCGCTCGCCGAGAACTACATCTTTGCGACGGAGGAAGTGACCTTTGAGGTTTATGCGAGCGACGATTACGGCCTGGAAGGTCTGGATCTTGTGGTGCAGTGGCGCGACAAACGCTGGGTCGAGCCCTTGCTGGCGGCCGGCGGCCGTCCGAAGGATGCCCGCGTGCATTTCCGGTTTCCCTTTGAACGCACCGACGTGCGGCCCGGCGACCTTGCGTTTGTCTACGTCGAGGCGCGCGATGCGCACCCCGCGCGCGAGCAGGCCGGCACCCGCTCGGCGCTCTTTTTCTTCGCCATCCGGGATTACTACGACATCTTCAAGCCCTTGGAAAAGGAGGAGGAGGCCGTGACGCTGCGGGACCTCTTCGATCCGATCCTCATCGAGCAAAAGAAGGAGTTGGAGGAAGCTTGGGACATCCTGACGGCGGAAGGCGCCCAGGTGCCGGCATGAAGCGCGTGATGGCGGGGTTGGCTTTGATCGCGCTGTGCGCGAGCCCGCTGGCGGCCGAGGGTGAGGCTCCGAAGGGCGCCGAAGGCGTGGCGGTGCGCACCGATCCACAGGGGCGCATCGACGAGCTCGCGGTGCGCCAGCAGGTGACGGCTGAGCGGTATCGCCAACAAATTGCGCTTTTGAGACAGCGCTACGGTCACCTCGCGGACACCTTCACGTTGGAACGACTCGAGGGCGCCGCCGGCTATTTGGAGGGGTCGACTGCCGCGCTTGCGGACGGCGATCTTCCCCGTTCCCTTGGGCTGGCGCAGCGTTCCATGGAAAACTCCGCGCAGGTGCTGTTTGCGGGAAGCGTGCATTTCTTTCCCCAGGTTCCGCCCCAGAGCACCCCGCCGGTGGGCACATTTCTTGAGCGCAAAGGGCCGGAGGTGGCGTTTCCTAAAGAGAAACGCATCATGCTCGGCGAGAAGCCCTTCTATGATGCGCTTCGCAAACAGGCCTCAGAGGCGGTCTCCCTCAATAATGAGCAGATTCTCACGTCTCCCGAACGCCCGCGCTCCATGATGGAAATGATGAATGAAGAGGGGCGCGCACTGCCGAACTTTCGTCCCGGCGAGGGCGAGCGCCGGTGGCCCAGCGAGGCGCAGGCCGGCGACGGGAACATGGGAAGACTGCGCGAGTCGGGCGGGGCGGCGCAGCCGTCTGGTTCCGAAGCTGCGGGGGCCGGTGGCGGTGCCGAACGCGCTGGCGGAGCTGAGGCGGGCGAAGGCGGCGAGGCATCGGGAGGCGGAGCCTCGGGTGGTGCAGCCGACGGCGGCGGAGCCGAAATGGGAGCCGGTGGTGGCGGCGGAGATGAGCGTGGAGGAAGCGCAGAACTTGCGAGCGGAGCTCAAGCAGGCGAAGGCGGCGAGGCAGAGGGAGGCGGAGCAGCAGGTGATAGCGCAGAGGGTGGCGGTTCTGAATTGAAAAGTGGTGGTGAGCGGGGCGAGGGAGTCGAGGCTGCTGCGGGCGGAGGAGGAGCGTCGGGCGGGGGTGCTGAAACCGCGGCAGGTGGCGGGGGCGGAGATGAGCGTGTAGGAGGCGCTGAACTTGCGAGCGGAACGCAAGGAGGCGAAGGCGGTGATGCGTCGGGAGGCGGAGCCTCGGGTGGTGGGGCCGACGGAGGCGGGGCCGAAATGACAGCCGGCGGCGGAGATGAGCATGGCGGTGGCGCTGAACTTGCGAGCGAAGCACAAGCGGGCGAAGGGGGTGTGGCAGCGGGAGGCGGAGGAACGGGTGGTGGGGCGGACGGTGGCGGTTCTGAATTGAAAAGTGGCAGTGAGCGGAGCGAAGGAGGCGAGGCTGCTGCAGGCGGGGGAGGAGCATCGGGCGGAGGTGCTGAAGGAGCGGCAGGTGGCGGCGCAGATGGAGACGGTTCTGAATTGATGATAGGTGGTGGCCGAGCCGAAGCGGGCGAGGGTGGAAGTGGACCAGCGGGAGACGGAGGAGGTGGGGCAGGAGCCGGGGCAGCGGGAGAAGGATCCAAGGGTGGCGGGTCGGAAGTTCTGCGCGGTGAGCAGGGGATTTCTGCGGCGGATGCGAAGTCCGGCGGTGGAGCTGCCGGAGAAACTGGATGGGGCGCGGCGGCCGGAAGCGATGGATCCGGAGACCAGGGCTTGGGTGCGCAACTTTTCCAAGGCACTGATTTGGGCGGTGGATTGCTTAATGGATCTGATCCCGGCGCAACCCCGGGTGGCTTGGGCAAGGCCGAAGGCGCGGGTGGTGGCTCCTCCGATGCGCGCCGCAACGGCCCGGTGGGCGGCGGCGTTTCGCCCGGCGTCGTGGCGGCAACCGGAAGCGGCCGGGCCGGCGACTTGAGAGGCGCCGGGGCCGAACTTGCAGCCGGGGATCAACATGTCGGAGGCGGAGCGTTGGGATCCGGAGCTCCGGGGTCTCCTCGAGGACAAGGTGCGGGATCCGGCGCAAGGGGAGATGCGATGCAGCCAGATGGGGCTCCGGACCCAGCCGCAAATGATGGAGCAAGCGGGAGCCGTAGCGCTGATCGTGATAGCAGCGCGAGCGGCAGTGACGGCACAGCCGGGGGAACTCGCAATGACGGCGACGGGTCCTTGCGAGGAGCCGATGCCTCAAGCGGCGACGAAGCAATAACAGTCATTGCGAGGAGCCCCCACGTTTTGCTGTCTCAAGACAGCAGTGGGGGGGAAGCAGCAAACTCAGCATCGGCCGCAGATTCAGCTGGTGGGTCGGCAAGCTCTGGAGCGTCGGGCGGTGGGTCAGGCGGCCCCGGAGCTTCAGGCAGCGGATCGGACGGTGGCCTGGCAGCCGGCGGTGGGTCATCGGCCACAGCCGGTTCATCCGGGTCCGGCCCATCGGGCCATTCAACGCCCGACACGTCGGACGCTGCCGCAGCGACTCAAAGCGGAACGGCGGATGAAATGAGTCCGGTGTCCCGGGCGGCCGAAGCTGGATCGTCGGGCGAGGGCGTCGCGCCGCTTGCGCGCAACGCCTCGGGCGGGCTTTCAAACGAGCAGGGGCCGCCGCAAAAGCTGGAGGCAAAGCAGTCGAGCTCAAACGATCTTCGCCTGGAGACCGAGCTGCGCGACCGCATCCAGCGGAGCGAACGGCTGGCGCCCATCCAGGAGTGGATGCTCCAGGAGCACCTGCTTCTCAAAGAGGTTCGCCGCTTCAAGCCCGTGCGCGAGCCCACAAATCCCAACCCGCCCTGGGAGCATTACGTGTTGCGGCAACGCGAGATGCTACAGGCCGTGCGCTACGTGCGCCGGCACATTGAATTCCTGGGCGAGAAAGACCAGTTCATGGTGGAGCTCAACAAGGTCTCCGAGCTGGCGCACCGCATGCTGGAACTTGTGAACACGGGCGAGTTCACCCGCTTCGAGAGCGAGCGCACGTCCTACGAGGACCTTGTCAAGTTGACCCAGGCGGTTGCTGGGAGCTCCGCTCCCGGGGTCGAAGCGCTCGCGCGCGAGGTGAAGCGCGCGACCCGCGTGCCGGCCATCTACCAGCACCAAGTCGAAACGTATTTCGAGCGCATCTCGGAGAGGACATGACGGACAGAATCATGTTCCTGAATCCCTGGCCGGCCGGAGTCGGCGTGATTGCAGCGGCGGCCGGTCTCCTCGCGCTCAGCTTTCTGTACAAGCGTTTCTCGGTGCCGGCGTCGGGCCGGCTGCGCGCGGCGCTGTTTGCGCTGCGCCTTGCTCTCTTCGGCTTTCTCGTCGTCGCGCTCCTCAACCCCCACTGGGAAAAGTCGCGCAAGTCGAGCGCGCGCTGGCTGGGCGTTCTCGTCGATGTGTCCTCCAGCATGCGCATCCGCGACCTGCCGGGAGGCGTCTCGCGCATGGGGTGGGTCAAACGTTTTCTCGCGGAGGATCCGTTGTGGCAGGAGGTGAGGGCCAAATGCGCCGTGCGCACCTACGCCGTGGGGGAAGAACTTCGGCGCGTGGCGGACGCCTCAAGGCTGCGGCCGCTCGACTCCGAGAGCCGGCTTGCTCGCGCCGCCGCGGCGCTCGCGCGCGAGCGCCAGGATCCTCACTGCCTGGGCTTCGTTCTTTTCAGCGACGGCAATGACACTTCAGCTAGCGAGGGGGAGTTTCGGGATGCGCTCGGGGATTTCGACGTTCCGATCCTGACCGTGCGGGTGGGAAGTCCCGGG
>CAZPNG010000150.1:0-9322 GCA_964587845.1 uncultured bacterium
CTTCAAGGCCTTCGAGCCCTTCGAGCGATACGGCTTCAACAAGGCCCACGCCACCTGCTACGGCCTCATCGCCTACCAGACGGCTTACCTGAAGGCCAACTACCCGGTCGAGTACATGACCGCTCTGCTGACCTCCGAAAAGGACAACACCGACAAGATCGTGCTCTACATTGATGAGGCCAAGCGCCTGGCCCTGAGCATTTTGCCGCCATCCGTTAACAAAAGCTCCTCGGAGTTCACCTGCTCGGGGGACACGGTTCGCTTCGGGCTTTCGGCGGTCAAGAACGTGGGCTCGACAGCCATCGATTCCATTCTGGCGGCGCGCAGCGCCGGCGGGCCGTTCGCCTCGTTCTATGACTTCACGGAGCGCATCGATTCAAGAACGGTGAACCGCAAAGTGATTGAGAGTCTCATCAAGTGCGGCGCTATGGATGCCTTCGGCCTCAAGCGCGCGCAGGTCATGGCCATGATCGACCGCGCCCTCGACATGAGCAGCCGGGTCCAGCGCGACCGCCAGTCGGGCCAGTTTTCCTTTTTGGAATCCTTTTCCACCCAAGAGAGCTTCCGGCGCGATGTGGAGGAAGTCCCCCAGATTGAGGAATGGCCGGAAAGCCAGCTTCTGGCTTACGAGCGCGCAGTCCTGGGTTTCTACGTGACCTCCCATCCGCTCGCGCGGTTCCAAAAAATCCTCGGCCAACTTGCCACGACGACGACCGGCGGGCTCTCCGAGCTTGCCGACGGCAAGGAGGTGGCCTTGGGGGGCATCCTCAATCAGGTCAAGGAGGTGGTGACGCGCAAGGGGGACCGCATGGCCTTCCTGACGCTTGAGGACCTGGCGGGAAGCTGCGAGGTCATCGTGTTTCCAGATCTGTACAAGCGGGCGGCGGCCCAGCTTGAGAAAGACAAGATCGTGTTCATCCGGGGGGCGGCGAGCCTGCGGGAGGACATTGCGAAAGTCATTGCGCAGGAAGTGTTTCCGCTCGAGGAGGCGCGCAGCCGGCTGGCCAAGGCCGTGGCGATCGATCTGGAGGCCGGCGGGCTCGATGCGAGCAAGATGGAACGGCTGCGGGAGATTCTCCTCGCTCACCCAGGTCGTTTGCCGGTCGAGATTTCCATCAAAAACGCCGATGGCCGCCGGGTGGTGATTCGATCCGGGGCCCAGTTTCAGGTGGACGCAACCGAGGAGATGTTTGATCAGCTCTCGGAGCTTGTCGGCAAAAGTGCTTGTAACATAATGACTTAGGAAGATGCCAGGTCCGTGCTCTGGCGCGCCTTCGAGGCCGTTAGGAGGTGCAAGTTGCGCAGTCGACGAGGGTTACGAGGGATGGGCGCTTGACAGTCTGCGGGGTGTGTGGTAGTTTGTTATGACACAAGGAGTTATGGAAAATCCGACCCCAAACGACCTGATTTCGCGTTCCATCCCGTGGCCGACTGACGCGCCGCAAGGAGGATGATCTGATGACCAAGAAAGACATCGTGATGAAGGTTTCCAACGACGCGAACTTGACGCAGATCGATGTCAAGAAGATCATCCAGCGCACGTTAGACTCCATCGTGGAAAGCCTTGAGAAGGGCGAAACCGTTGAGCTTCGCAACTTCGGCGTCTTCAAGGTCAAAACGCGCCGAGGTCGCTTGGGTCGCAATCCACGCACCGGCCAGGAAGTTCAGGTCCCGGAGAAAAAGGTCGTGGTCTTCAAGCCGGGGCTGGTGCTTAAAAATCGAGTGAAATAGCGGCGCCAATCCGGGCCATCGCGCCTGGGTTTGGAAGCCGCGACGGACGCTTCGACCTGTTCCAACCTTCAAGCCCATTCGCCGCTCGCGCTTTTGAAAAAGCCGCGGCAAACTTCCAATATTCTTGAAGAGGGAACGGGAGCGGCTTCTAAGGTCGTTTTCCGTTCATCCGCCCCTGCAGGGCTTGCGGCTCTTGCTGCGGCGCCCGCTTGGGCGGTATTTCGATTCTCTGTGAGGGACTCGAGTGCGGCGTTTCTTCGGCGGCTCTTTGAAGGACGCCCGGCCGGGCGAGCGGCTGACGCTCCCCGAACGGGAAGCCCACCACCTTGCGCGGGTCACACGCCTGGCGGTCGGCGAGACCTGTGAGCTGGTCGATGGCGAGGGCCGCCGGGTGCGGGCGAGGGTGGAAGTGATCCGGCGAGGCGAAGTGGTTTTGCGCCAGCAGGGGCTCCCGGAAGTGATCGAGGCGCCCTGCACTCGGATCACGGTGGCCCAGGCGGTTTTGAGGAAGCAGGTCTTCGACACCGTGGTCGCGAAAGCACAGGAGCTGGGCGTCGAGCGGGTGATTCCCGTTTGGACCGCGCGCACGGAAGTCCGGCCGGCTTCGGAACGCTTCGGGCGAATGCTCGAGCGTTTCGGGCGCATTGCGCGCGAGGCGGCCAAGCAATCGGGCAATGCGCGGCTGGTGAAGATTGAAGAGCCCGTGCCCCTGGCCGAGGTCCTCGATCGAGCGCGTGATTTTGGGCGAGCGTTTGTCCTCTCGCCGGCCGCCGAGCGGCAGCTCGCCGATGCGCTGGCAGACCCGGAAAGCCGGGGAGAGCCGGGTGAGGGCGTGCTGGCATTGATCGGCCCGGAAGGGGGATTGAGCAGCGATGAAGAAGCCCAGGCCCTTGCGAAGGGTTTCGAGGCCGTCCGCTTGACCGAGCACGTGCTGCGCGCGGACACGGCCTTTGTGGTGACGGTTGGGCTCATCAGGTCTCTTGCGCCGTGACGATTCGAACTTTTCATATTGAGACGCTCGGTTGCCGGGTGAACCAGTACGAAGGTGAACTCCTGCGCGAGCAGCTTGAGCGCGCGGGCCTCACGGCCGGCGAGGGCGCAAGCGATCTCGTGGTGGTGAACACCTGCACGGTCACGGCCTCGGCCGACCGCAAGTCCCGCTACTCGGCCAGGCGCCTGAAGCGCGAGCACCCGGGCGCCTTTGTGGTGGTCACGGGATGTTACGCGGAGCGCAACGCGCGCGAGATTGAGGCGCTGGGCGCGGACCTCATCGTGGGCCAGCGCGCCAAGGACGCCCTGGTCGATCGCCTTCGCTCGCTCGGGATCCTGGAAGCACAGCCCCAGGAAGCGTGCGCAGCGGGCGGCCCGCAAGGCATCGGGCGCTTTGAAAATCGGGTGAGGGCCTTCGTGAAGGTGCAGGACGGCTGCAATCACGCGTGCTCGTTCTGCAAGGTGGTGCTCGTGCGCGGCCGCTCGCGCAGCCGCCCGCTTGAAGAGATCGTGGCCGAAGTCAGGCGGCTCGCAGAGAACGGCGTGCGCGAGGTCGTGCTGGCGGGGATTCAGCTCGGCGCCTACGGGGACGATCTAGGCGGCACGCGCCTCACGCGCCTCGCGGAACTCGCGCGCGACGTCCTGCGCGTGGAAGGCGTGAGCCGCGTGCGCCTGAGTTCGATTGAGCCCTGTGACGTGACCGACGAACTTTTGGATCTGATGGCGGGTGAGCCGCGCTTCGCGCCTCACCTGCACATCCCGTTGCAGAGTGGAAGTGACCGGGTGCTGGCGCGCATGAACCGCCGCTATGACGCCGGATTTTTCAGAGACTTGGTGGCGCGCGCCGTGGCGCGCGTGCCGCGGTTTCGATGGACGAGCGATGTCATGGTGGCATTTCCGGGCGAGACGGAAGAGGATTTTCGCGCCACGGTGGATTTGGTGGAGGACCTACGGCCGCTTCGCTTGCACGTTTTTTCCTTCAGCCCGCGCGAGGGCACGCGCGCCGCGCGTTTTGAGGGCGAGCTGCCCGTTCATGAAGCCGCTCGGCGCTTGAGTGAGCTTACAGACTTAAGCGCGGTCCTACTGAGCCGGCACTTGGGCGCTGCGGTGGGTTCGCGCGTCAAGGGGCTCGCGGAATCGTGGGACCCAGCCGCCGGGATGGCTGAAGGTTACACGGAGCACTTCATGCCGGTTCGCTGGAAAGCGCTCCGATCCCCGGCGGGCGACACGGTGGAGCTTGGGGTCGAAGATTTTGACGCGCAGGGGCTGATCGGTTTTGCTGGAAGGGACGTCGATGGGGCAGGTGATTGAAGAGAAGGTCCTTACGCTCTTCGGCGGGACGCTCGGCTGGGTGGACCTGATCTACGCGGTGGCGCTCTTCTGGGGCGCCGCGGGCGGGCTTCGCAACGGCCTGAAGGGCGAGATCGGAAAGGTTCTCGCTGCGTGGGTCGCGCTGGTGTTGGCAATGCGCTACTCCGCCAGTCTCGCCGAGTGGATCACGGACAGGACGGCGTTCCCCTATGAAGCGGGAGAGGGGATCCTTTTTATGACGATCACGCTGGGCGTGTACTTCATGGGGGACCTCACCATGGCCTTCAGTGGCAAGATCGCGCACGTGGAGTTCTTCAGCGTGCTCAACCGCATCGGGGGGGTGTTGCTGGGGATGGCCCGGGTAACCCTGCTGGGACTTGCGCTCAGCCGGGTGGTGTTGATCTTTCCAGCGGCATGGCTTCACGATTCGTTTTATGAGCGGTCCTACACGGGCATTTTTCTGGGGCAGGGTGCTGAGCTGGTGTACGGCGGCCTGCAGAGCGTGATCCCTGTGGAGAACGTGCTGCCGCGCCCCTGGGAGGGCGGCAGCGGGGCGCCGCCTCCGCCGGCGCCTCCGCACCCATGAGGCCGTTTGCCCGCTCCTTTTTCGAGCGACCGAGCGCGGTGGTGGCCGTTGAGCTTCTGGGCCATGTGCTTGTTTCCGAGCGCGGGCGCGAGCGCACGAGCGGGCGGATTGTCGAAGTGGAGGCGTATTACGGCTCAAACGATCCGGCCAGCCACGCGGCGAAGCGCCGGACGGCGCGCAACAGCGTGATGTTCGGACCGCCGGGGCGCAGTTACGTGTACTTCACCTACGGCAGCCAGTATCTTCTCAACGTGGTGACGTGCCCGAGCGGGACTCCGGGCGCAGTGTTGATTCGGGCTCTGGAGCCCCTGGAAGGCGTTGCCGTGATGATGCGCCGCCGCGGAACGCGCGAGCGCACGCTCCTGGCGAGCGGGCCCGCACGGCTGACGCAGGCGCTGGCCGTCACGGGCGAGGACAATGACCGGGATGTGCTGGACGGAGGCCCGGTTCGCCTGGAGGCGGATTGGGCTGCGACGCGCTCGCCGGTCGTGGTGACCGAGCGCATCGGCATTCGCGAGGGCAGTGATCTGCCGTTGCGCTATTATCTGGCAGGGAATCCGCATGTGTCGAAGCGCGTGAAGCCGGAGGGGCTGACGGTAACCCATGGCTGATGAGAGCGTCATCGAACGGGTCCGATTGGCGAACGACATTGTGGAGGTCGTCTCCCAGGCGCTTCCCCTGCGCCGGGCGGGGCGGCATTTCAAGGCGCTCTGCCCGTTTCACAAGGAGAAGACGCCCTCCTTCAGTGTCAACGTGGACCGGCAGATCTTTCATTGCTTCGGGTGCGGTGAGGGCGGGGACGTGTTCGCCTTCGTGATGAAGACGGAAAACATGTCGTTCCCCGAGGCGCTCGAGGAGCTGGCCGCGCGCAAGCACATCGAGATTCCCCGCAAGGCGGGCGCGGGACGGGCCCAGGGCGGGATGACCAAAGACTTGTATCATGCGTTCGAGCGCGCCCACCAGTTCTTTGTGGAGCGCTTCGGCTCTCCCGAGGGGGAGGAGGCCCGCGCGTACCTGCGCAAGCGGGGTTTCAGCGACGCGGTGGTGGCGCAGTTTGCGGTGGGCTTTGCGCCGGACACCCGCATGCGGCTCTTTGAAACGCTGTCCAAGCAGGGCATCCGCCAGGAGGTGCTCCTGCGCGCGGGGCTGGTCGTCCAGACGGCCGACAAGCGCACCGTGGACATGTTCCACGGCCGCGTGGTGTTTCCCATCCGAAACGCGCAGGGGCGCGTCGTCGCCTTCGGCGGGCGCGTGATGGGGCAGGGCGAGCCCAAATACTTGAACTCCCCGGAAAGCGATCTTTTCCGCAAGCGCCGGGAGCTCTTCGGCTTGCCTGAGGCCCGGCGCTCGCTTGGCCGTGACGCGACCTTTTTGATCGTGGTGGAGGGCTATCTGGACTGCATTCGGCTGCACGAGGCCGGTTTCACGAACTCGGTTGCGACGCTGGGCACGGCGCTCACGGAAGAGCACGCGACGATCCTGCACCGCTACGTGCCCGAGGTCGTCCTGGTTTTCGACGGCGACTCGGCGGGCATGAATGCGGCCCTAAGGGGCTTGCCGGTGCTTTTGGAGGAAGGGCTGCACGTGCGGCTCGTGGCCCTGCCCGAGGGCAATGATCCTGATGATCTCATCCGCGAGCGCGGCGGCGAAGCATTCGGAAAGCTTCTCGCGGACGCCGAGGATTTCGTGGATTTTCAGTACCGCGTGCTCGCCAACCGGTTCGGCCCTCAGGAGGGCGCGGGGCTGGTGCGCTTGACGGCGGAGTTCGTGGAGACCTTGTCCCACGTGGCAAACCCTGTGCTGGTGGACCGGGCGTTGGCGAAGCTGGCGGCGCGCTTGAAGGTGGAGGAAAGCTCCCTGCGCCTGGAGCTGAAGAGGCGGCGCGAACGCGCCAAGCCCGCGCGCGCCCAGGAGCACCCATTGGTGAAGAAAGCGCAGCCCACCGCGGAGCTTTTTGCCATTGCTTTGGCGCTTGAGGACGAGGCGTGCCTGGTTCGCCTGGTGGAGCGGGCAAGCCCCGAGGATTTTGCAACGCCTCAGGGCCGCAAGCTGTTCCTCAAGGTGCGGGAGTTCTTCTGCGAGACGGGCCGGCCCGTCCCGGCGGCAGTTCTCCTGCGGGAGGCCCCGGATTCGGGGCTGGCGGGTTTTTTGGAGTCGGGCGTGGTCGGCGCGATTGAGGAAGACGTGCGCCGCTCGGCGCTGGAGGATTGCCTCAGATCGCTCGCCGCCGCGCGCCAGGGTCAAGTGCTGGATGTCCTCATGGGAAGATTGAAGCAGGCGAGCGGAACGGACGCTTCGCTCCTCGAAACGATGAAGGAATATCAGGAAGAGCTCATCAAACTGAAAGGAAAACCCAAGGGTTCCTATGAAAAAGATACACGGGGCTCGGTCCAAACAAGCCGGGCGTGAAGTCGCATCCGTGGCCCGGCGCCGCGGCCACGAGGCGGGCGCCAAGACGGATGGGGTCGCGCGCTCCAAGGCCCACGCGGGTGTGGCCGTCCAGCCTGCCTCAGACATCAAGCCGTATCTGGAGCGGCTCCACGCTCTCGGCAAGCGCCAGGGCTACGTCACCTACGAGCAGGTCAACAATGTCCTGCCCGCAAACATTCTCTCCTCCAAGATGCTTGACGAGGTGGTGTCCTTCTTGACGTCCAAGCACATTGAGCTGACGAGCGAGCCGGCACCCTCGAGCCCCGCCGTGAAGGCGCAAGCGGCCCCCGCGCCGGGGCGCCCCAAGGGGCCGCGCTCCCGCGTCGAGCGCGACCGCGATTATCTCGAGGAGGAAGAGGAATACGAACGCTCCCTCAAGATGGACGACCCGGTGCGCATGTACCTGCGCCAGATGGGGCGCATTTCGCTTCTCACGCGCGATCAGGAAATCCGCCTGGCCAAGCGCATCGAGGAAGCCGAGCAGCGCCTGGGCGAGGCCGTTTACGAGAATCCGGCCGCTCGCGCCGAGGTGCTGGCGTTTTGCGGCCGGATCCTGGCCGATGAGATCACGATCGAATCTCTGGTGGACGAAGAGTTCGGCGCCAAGCTGACCATGACGAAGCGGCGATTTCGCCTGCTGACGCGCCGCCTGCGGGCGTCGCGCAAGGGAAGCTCGGTGGTGGGGCTGCTCAAGCAGTTCAATTTGAGCATGGAGATTGTGAACAGGATCATCGATCAGGTCCGCTCTAAGATCGAGGAGAAACGCAAGCTGGAGAGCCAGATCCGGCGCCTGCGCGGGCGCGGGCGGCGGGCGCAGGCCACGGTGCTCCGCAAGCGGCTGGCCGAGATTGTCGAGGGCTTCGGCGAGACGGAGGACAAAGTGCTGGAGCACCTGCGCGCGATTGCGCGCCGCGAGCGCGAGCTGACGCGGGCCAAGAAGGAACTCGTGGCGGCGAACCTGAGGCTTGTGGTGAGCATTGCGAAGAAATACACCAACCGCGGGCTGTCTTTTCTAGACCTGATCCAGGAAGGCAACATCGGCCTCATGAAGGCCGTGGACAAGTTCGAGTACAAGCGCGGCTACAAGTTTTCCACGTACGCGACGTGGTGGATCCGCCAGGCCATTACCCGCTCGATCGCCGACCAGGCGCGAACGATCCGCATCCCGGTGCACATGATCGAGACGATTAACAAGTTTTTCCGCGCGTCCCGCCACCTCGTCCAGGAAACAGGCCGTGAGCCGACGCCCGAGGAAGTGGCGAAAATGATGAGGATGCCGGTGGACAAGGTGAAGGGTATTCTCAAGATCGCCCAGGAGCCGATCAGTCTTCAGACGCCGATCGGTGATGAGGGCGACACCTCGTTCGGGGATTTCATCGAGGACAAGTCCGCCGTGTCTCCGGCGAACGCCACCGCCTACTCGATGCTCAAGGAACAGATGAACGAGGTGCTTGACACCCTCACTGAGCGCGAGGAAAGGGTGCTGCGCCTGCGCTTCGGCATCGGCGACGGCTATCCGCGCACCCTCGAAGAGGTGGGCGCCATTTTCGACGTCACGCGGGAACGCGTGCGCCAGATTGAAGCCAAGGCGCTGCGCAAGCTGAGGCATCCGACGCGCTCGCGTCGCCTGAAGAGTTTCTTGGACCTGCGTCTGAGCGACTAAGACAGCGCAGGCCGGGTCTTGCGGAGGCACGGCGAAAAGACTTGGGCCCGTAGCTCAGTTGGTCAGAGCAGGGGACTCATAATCCCTTGGTCCTTGGTTCGAGTCCAAGCGGGCCCATCGCTTGCGGAGTCGGGCAGCTGCGCGGTTAAGGAAGACCCCCTGGAGAAAGGAGCTTTCCGTGACGGGATTTGTGCGGGCTAAAGGTGGCAAGGGCAGGATCCTCATCGTCGAAGATGAGGCGGACATCGTGGAAGTGCTCTCCAAGCGCTTCGAGCGGGAGGGCTATGAGGTCCTGAGCGCTCGAACGGGGCCAGAGGGGCTGGCCAAGGCCAAGGCGGAGCTTCCGAGCCTGATCATTCTGGACATCCTGATTCCGGAGATGGACGGGTTTGCGGTCTTTCGTAATCTGAAGCGCAAGGACGCCGGCGGCCCCGACACCTCCAAGATCCCGGTCGTGGTGCTGACGGCTATGGGCTCCGACCTGCGGCCCATGTTCGAAGTCGAGGGCGTGAAGGATTACCTGGAAAAGCCCTTTGACGCCGTCCAGCTCGTTCGCAAGGTCGACGAAATCCTGGCTAGAAAGGCTTGATCGGCAGCCCGTGTGTTCGTTA
>CAZPNG010000151.1:0-4560 GCA_964587845.1 uncultured bacterium
GGCGCCGTCGAAGAAGTCATGGCGCGTGTTGCAGCCAATAACGCGGGCGCATGGTTTCTGCATCGGTATGTGTCTCCCTCCGGGACAAAGGCCGCAAAGGAAAAAGGCATGACGGCCCTTGTGGAAGCGGGCGGCAGGAAGATCGTAGCGGCAGACAATTACTCAGAAAGTGAGATCGATGCCTCCAGGCGTTTCGGAATTTCCGAAAAGGGACGGAGCCGGACGGTGACCCCATGGGACTGGCCCTACAAAGGCGTCATTGCCATGTCGGCCGTCACGGGCGCCTCTGAGAAACTTGCCGGCGAATGGGCCGATTCGCTCAAGGCCGTCGAGTTCATCAAGGATGAGGCGCCCGGTAGTTCAGGAGGACGTGTGGAGCTTTACACGCTGCTGCTCGAGCAGGACGGATCTGCCTCCATCGTTCGCACCACGTTGCTCACCGAGGACCTTGAGGAAACAAAAATGTGGCTAAAGCTTGCAAGCCGCGCGCCTGTTCCACTTCTGCCGGAAGCAGGAGCAGACCGGCCGAAGCCCGAGGTGGTCAGCTACGAAGGCATGGAGGAGTACGTGGGTGAAGACGCTGTTGAGGCGGCGAAAGCTGACCCGGACAGGGTCGTCGCGGAGCATTATCGGCTTCATGAAAGTGAGCAAGTGGATCGGCTCCTGAGGGAGTTGGGCGTCGATTACCACGTCTCTCGCCTTTTCCCCGGCCAAATCGGGTCGGAGTATTTCGCAACGCGGGGTCACCTGCAGCTGACGCCCGTGCGCCGCAATGGGCATGAGGAAGTGGAGCCGGTGGCCGCCCTCATAGACTTCTACGAGGGGGAGGGAGGCGTTGTGCAACTGTGGCAGTTGGCCTCCCTAAACCCCGAAGAGGAACTCGTGGAGCGCTCGACGTTCGTTCGCGTGGGACCGTCCCAGAAGTTCATCGTGCCACCCGGATGCGGCTTCAAGATCCATAATACGGGCGAATCGGAGCTGCAGTATGCAGTTTGGGTGCGGCACCACGTCGGAGACCCAGAACGCCCCGATCGGCGATACAGGCGAATCCGAGCCATGAAGGGAGGCCCTCGGCGTCTCGTGGCGGGTGCCCAGGGCGCGGAGTGGCAGGGCAACGATCATTATAGCTTTCCTTCCGGCATGTTGGATACCCCGCCGGCGGAGGTCGTGCCGGATGTCGATTACCTCGCCTCGTTGGGCCTCGTGCAGGACGCGATTTCGGTCTGGAACCTGGCGGTCAACACAGCGCAGAGAGCCGAATTCGTCAGGTTGATGCGGCATCTCACGACGCCCAGTAACCCGGCGCTCGACTTCGAAAAGTTGTTCAAGCCTGCTGCCCCGCGCCAGAGCGCCGGCCGGGCGTTTTTTGACTTTTTGCGGCGCCGCGGGAACCCCGATTTGGATGCCGCCGCCATCTCCCAAGCGTTGGGAATTGCTCTGGGAGATATTCTTCCATTGAGGGCATCCTATTCGTCGATCCAAACGAGCTTCGACACGGCGGACCCCGCGGTTCACCGGGCGTTTGTGGATATCCGCGTGCCGTCCAGGCGCACGGTGAAAATAGCCGGCAAAGACGTGGATGATGTTAGCGCGCCGGATCAGGCGGCTGCGAATCTGCGCCTGCTCGGCGATTACCTGACCGGCCGCGGTGAGCATGCCGGCCGAAGAGGAGCGTATTCCTATTACGAGCCCGCCGTGTCGGTGCGCACGGACCTGATGGACCCGACCGAAACGGACCGCATCGTGCGCCTTGAACTCAGGCGCGAGCGCGAGCCCCGCGAGCGCACGCCGCTAAACCAAGCAGCCGTTACGCGCCATCAGCAAACCCCCTTGAAGAAGGATGGGAAATCTTTGCGCGAGCTGTACCCGGGCGTGGGCGTGTATCCCGTCCGCAACCTGCGTGTGTTGGTGTCCACTCCCGAGCTGCACGTGTCCGATGCATTCGCGGCGCTTGAGGCCTTCGGCCGCTTGATCGAGGGAGCGCACGATCTGCGCATCTCTTCGATCTTACTTGACCCTCCGCCTCCGGCGGTCGAGCAGGTGCCCGTCACGAAACCTGCGGGCACGACGGGTCTCAAGCTGGTGACTGCGGGCCCGCAGCCGCCGGCCGAGCGAGTGCGCAAGATGATGCTCACCCTCACGCCCGTGCGCCACAGCGCCTCGCGGGCGCTGGATGACCGCACATTGCGCAAGCACATGGAGCAGCATTTCAACGTGGGCGTTCAGTGGTTCATCGAAGTATTCAGGTCCTCCGCCCGCCAAACGGGATTTCTCATTTGGATGGTTGTTGACCCGCGCAACCGGCAGACTGTCGAAGACCTCGTTCAAATCGGGCTTTGGGCGGGCGAGCATCACGGCTACGAGATCCACGGGCTCGGGTTGTTCAAAAGTCCGTCTGTTCGCGGCAAGAGAATCCTTGCGCTCGAGCTGCTGCCTGCGCCTGCGGCGTCGCAGCCGCTGGATCTGACGTTCGCCACGGTGCACAGGGCATTGCGCGAGGAGAAGACAGTAAGTTTGCCGGACGGGCTCTCGGCGCCGGCCCTGCAGGGCATCGGGGGAACCGAAGCGGCTTATCCGGTCCACGTGGCATATCCCTCACGTTTTCAGCCGCAGATTGATATCCGGAAAGTCAACGCTGTGAATCCTGAGGAGGTCACCGTTTCTATCGATGCCGTGGATTACTTTCCCGAACTGCTTGTCTATCTGGCTGCTCTCGCGGAGCACCTGATCCGAACGCATTCGCAGTACTACATCAAGGAGCTTGGCTCCCAGCCCCTCACCACCCATGGCCGCAGGTACTCGCTTGTGCTGGAGCGTCGGGACGTGCGCGATGCGCGCCGCCGCCGCGTAGCCCAAGCCGATGCCCGCCGGCCCGGCCCCATGCCCCGCCGCCACACCGCCTCGCGGGCCGTGCTGACGAACGTGGAGCTCAAACGCTTATTGGATGAAGAGCTCTCAGACCTGGGCTATAGCTTGAAAGGCAAATGGCCTGACATTTCTTACCAGCCGCTCGGCTCCTGGAGTGGTGCCGACATCGTCTTCATCAAGATCGAGGACGAGTTTGCCAACACAGCAGAAGTTGAACGGGCATTGCGTGCCCTGAGCGCAGCCATCCAGCCGCGATTCGCCTACCACCAGCAATCGATCAATTTCGCTCCCTCGACCGGTGGTAAGCGGCTCTTCACTCTGCATCTTGTCCGCCAATCTTCCTCCCGCGCGGCGGCGCAGCTGGCACTGGCCGGCTCCGGGCGCCGGCGCGTGCCGCGCCTTGAGACCCTCCTTGCCAGGCGAGGTGCTGCGACTGATGAGATGCTTGCCGCGGCTTTGCACAGGCCGTTTGCGCGGGCCATCAGGAAACTGACGGGTTTTGAGCCCGGACTCCTTCGAGTGGAAAAGGTGGTCGTGAGCGAGGGAGTGGTCACTTTGAGCGTCTGGAATTTGCTGCGTGCGAATGGTCTTTGGCCTCTTCAAGAGAAGCTGAAGCCCGAGTTTCGCCACGTGAGTGGAGAACAAGTTTCCGACGTCGCGCAGAGGTATTTCTTTAGAAGCACGATCGACGGCGCCCTGCGATTTCTAGGCCGCTTGGGTATCGCCCCCAGTCTGGCAAGTCAGGAAGACGCGCAGGCGTCGCGGGCATTGAGACGAGTGCTGGCTAAGATCATCGCGCGCATTCCCTACAAGCCGCGCTCCGCCTTCGAGTTCGCGCCGATTTCTAGGTTGGTCACGGTCGAGGACGCCTTCGTTTCCGGGGGCCAGGCTGCAGCGATCCTTCGTATTCGCGGCTCGAACACCGATTCAGACTGGTCTAACGAGATTCCTGCGGTCCAGCGTTACTTTCGCCGGCGCGGCTGGGATGCCGAGAGTGTCGCGCGGCGCGAAAGAGATGCCAGCGGCTTCTTCTGGAGGTCTTCGAGGGATCATTACTATCAGATTACTGGCCCCGCCCGCCTCCATTCGCGTGTGCGCGTCCTGCTCCAGCGCCGCAGCCAGCCCGCACGCGCGTCAAGTCAGAACGCGCCGGAGCTGGCTTGGGAAGTGGTGAGTGGGGGTCCAGCGCCGCCGATCGGAGGTCGGACCTATCCTATCAGAGACCAGCAACTTGCCGCGTGGCGGAAATCCTTTGCCAAGGGACTAGGGGAGTACTTCAAGGGCAAGGGAGAGAGACCGTGGGATGACGGGGGCAGGCCCCAGCCGTTTGAAGGAGCAGTACGGGTCCGCAAGCCGGTCGTCAGCGGTCAGGCCGTGGTTCTGCGCATTTCAGTTCGTCCGCCGAAATCCCTGCCGAGGTCACGGCACTTTGCGCGCGTCAGGTGGGCCTCAAACTTGATTCAAGGGTATCTCAATAACATTTTGAATCTTGGATACTCCGCCGAGATGGAATACCCCGAACGAGAAGGCCGGCTGGAGCTGAAAGCTGAAATCAAGCTCGCCGCACCTGCGTTTGCGAGGGCGATGGCGAAACTGGCTGCAAAGCGCTCCCAGCCCGCGCGGGCGTTGTCCCATCGGGACATCGCAGCGGTGCTTGGCAGTGCTGAGAACGCGAAATGGATCAAGAGCTTC
>CAZPNG010000152.1:0-7562 GCA_964587845.1 uncultured bacterium
GCGCGAGGAAGGTTTCGGGATCGAGCCGGACGTTTCCTGGATCCATTCGCTCACGGGCGCCTCGAGCGCCGGAAGAGCTGCGCGGCTTTTGCGGCGAAGAAGAAAAGCGACACGGCCTCAATTAGGACGAGCGACGGAATATGGCGCGTCATCTTGCCGTGACAGAACACGCGGTCGAGGAGGAGGTTCGGAGCCCACACGAAGGCGTGGGCCAGAAAGAATATCCACACGAGGTCGGCCGCCCGTGGCGCCTGGGAGCTTGCGGACTCGCCCGCTTGCTTCATGCCTGAGAAGTCCAAATCCCCTCGCCCCACACGCCTGGAATCGCCGTGTTGCAGCCGGGGCACGTTCCGCGCCCGCTCAACTGATCGGCCAGGATCTGGTAGCCATGCCGCTCGATCAGGACCTTGCCGCAGGAGGGGCACACCGTGTTCTCCCAGCGATCGACCCTGCCGGGAAGATTGCCGGCATAAATGTAGCGCAGGCCCACTTTCGCGCCGATTTCACAAGCCCGCTCCAGATGGGAAGGCGTGGTGTTGTCCGGATCCTGCATCTTGTAGTCCTTGTGGAACGCCGTCACGTGCCAGGGAATGTCGCGCGACACGCCGGCCAGAAATTGCGCCGTGTCCCGCAGCTCCTCATCGGAATCGTTGAACCCCGGGATCACGAGCGTCACGACCTCGAGCCAAAAGCCCCGCTTCTTGAGCCCCTCGATCGTCCTCAACACCACGTCCAGGCGCCCGCCCAGCTCGCGGTAGTTTTTTTCCCGGAAACTCTTCAAGTCCACCTTATATAGATCGACATGGGGGCGGATATAATCAAGCACCTCGTCCGTGCCGTTCCCGTTGGAGATATAGGCGTTCACAAACCCCCGCTGCTTCGAAAGCTTGAAAATCTCCACCGCCCATTCGCTCGTGATCAGCGGCTCGTTGTAGGTGCTGGCCAGCACGCGCGCCCGGGATCGTTGCCCGAGGTCGCAAAGCTGCGCCGGCGAAATCGGCATTGAGTCGGTGGTCGAGTTCGGGTCCCTCAGCGCCTGTGAGGTCACCCAATTCTGACAGTACCCGCAATGGAAATCGCATCCCAGCATGCCGAAGCTTAAGGCGAGCGTTCCAGGAAAGGCGTGGAAGAAGGGCTTCTTTTCGATGGGGTCGACTTGCAGGGCGCCGACGTAGCCGGAGGGAACCTTGAGCACGCCGGCGTCGTTGAAACGCACCTTGCAGATGCCGGAGCGGCCTTCCTTAATGAGGCAGCGGTGGCCGCAGGCAAAACACGTGAGGCTGCCGTCGGGGTGCTTCTCGTAAAGCACCCCTTCCTTCGTGTTTTCCCGAAGAAGGTCCCCGAGGACGCCGGCCACTGCTCACCTCCGGCCCTATTTTATCACTTTCGGCGGCAGAGCCGTAGGGGCCCGGGGCCCTTTTGACTCGTGTCATCCTGAGGGCAAACTCCACCCGCCCGAAGGATCTTGCATAGATCCTTCGCGAGAGAAGAGAGTCGCTCAGGATGACAAGGGGCGATAGAAGAGAGTCGCTCAGGATGACAGGGTTTGGATGGGGTGGCACTTTTGGGCAAAAAGGGCCCCGGCCCCTGTGGTTTAGCGGCCCCTGTGGTTTACTCGAGGTCGGACCAGCGGATCAGGTGGGCCAGGAGGTCACGGCCGTCCTGGTGCCACAGAAGAGGCGGGGCTTGCAGGCGGCCGGCCTGAGGAAAGCGGCTCACGCCCAGGGACGAAAAGAGACGGGCGACGTCATGCCGGCCTCGGCCCCACGTGAGCGCCACGGCCTGGATCCGGCCACGCAGGGGCTCCAGATGCGCTACAAGTTCTCCCGGCTCCGCAAAGGGTTTCACCCAGATAAAGCGCGGCACACCCTCCGGCTTGGGCGACAAGGATTCTTCATAGACCACCGTCCAGGCGAGGTCGGGAGAAGCAAAGACCGTGCGTTTCACGTCGGGCTCAGTCGCGTACGCCTCCCCGCGCGCTTGCTGCGCCAGCACTTCCTCTTCCAAGGTCATGGCCGGCGGGCCGTACTGCGAGGTCCAATACGCCAGGGCTTCCGACAATCGCTCGGCCAGCTCGCTCGCTACGGCCTCGCCGCCCTCCTGCACGTACACCGTGCGCGGGGAAAGGCAGCCGGCCTGGTCGAAAAGCACCACGTCCTCGGCCAGCGCGCGCGCCAAGGCCGGGAGCTGTCGCTTAGCCAGCGCGTCGCGGCCCACGACCGCTACGCTCACGCGGTGGCCGTAGGGAAAGAACGGCACGCGCCACGGCACGCGCGCGCGCAAGGCCGCCATCGTCTCATCGTCGCCGAACGCCACCACCGCCCCCGCGCGCTCGAACAGGGAAGTCTCAAGGCCCGCATCTCCCCCTTTCCAGTGCAGGATGGCCACGGATTCTGAAAGCGGAAAGTCGATCTCCGCCAGCGTGCGCTTGAGAAGCTGGGGGAACACGCGCTCGCGCGAGGACAATTTGCAAAGGCTCGCGCTCTTCGCCAAAAGCGCGTGCACAAGAGGCTGGATGGGCGCCGTGAAGACGTTACCCGCGAACACCTGCACCACCACGCGCGGGCCCCACGCGTGCACGAACCGGCCGCCCCGCCGAACAAAGCTGTCCAGGGCCCGAGGCGTTCCCACCGACTCGCGCACGAGCGCCCAAAGGGAGCGTTCGGTCAGGTCTTGAAACGCGAGATCGAGTGAACGCGCCACCATGGCGCGCGAAAACCCGAGCGACTCAGCCAGGGCCTGCTCGGCCACCTGCCGCATCGGCCAGCGCGGATTGCGCCACCGCTTGCCCCAAGACGCAAGCGAGCGGATGATCTCCGCGACCGGCCTCGCGCGCAGCCATCGTTCCCCGACTGCCAGCAATCGAGAGCAGGTCTCCTCGACCTCGCCGGGCGACGGCGGCAAAGCAAGGTCTCTGTCAGCGAAGGTCTTCATGGCTCACAAGGTCGGAGGCCCGAAGCGAGCAGCCGCGCGGCTCGGATCCCAACACGCGCCCGGTCAGCTCAAAGCCGGAGCCCAGCCGGCGGCCCAGGTCCTGCGTCTGCAGGGCCGCGACTGAACAACGATTGGCAAGATCGACATGAATGAGGATTCCCTCCTGGCCCTCGGCGGCCGGTTCCCCCCTCCAAGGATTCACGACGCGCGTGCGCACCCACGGCGGCCCGGCCTTGATTCGAACAGGGGCACCGCGCGGGGGCGCGTCGTAAAACTGGCTGGCCATTTCCGTCATGCCGTACTCGGAGACCACAAAGGCCGGATCCACGCCCAGCCAGGCGGGAAACATCTCGTAGTAGGCCGCGCCGTCGAGCGCCGGGCGGAGGGCCTTGAAGCCGCCCGTTTCGAAAACGCGGCTTCCCCCCGCGAGCTTGAGGCGCAGCTCGCGGCGCTCGAGTTCCTCGAAGAGATCCAAAAAACTGAGAGCCGTGCCGCAAATCAGGACCGGCTCGGCCGCGCGACCCCCGAGCCAAGCCAGGAATTCGTCCACCTCGATGCCCTGGGGACTTCCGAAGAAGCGGCTCCCCGCTCGCCCGAACTCCTGCACCACCCGGTTGAGCATGTAGATCAGGGAGGACGTCACGGCCATCTCGAAGGGCACCGTCAGGCAAGCCATCGCGATGCTGCTGCAGTCGGGAATCATGAAAGACTTGAAGGCCGATAGGGCCGAGGCATCGTAGAGCGCCAGGGAGTCAAGGTACAAGCGCCCCGGATCACCGTGCGAGGTGCCGCTCGTTTCGAAAACGTGGAGGGTTTTATCAGGCGGGTGGTCCGCCACGCGTTCCCGCTTGAAAGCGGAGACAGGCATTGCCGGGATCTCCTCCCAACGCCTGACGTCCTGCGGCGCTACGCCCTTGCGCTCGCAGAAGACCCGATAGGGAAAATTCGCGCCGACCTGGTAGCGGAACAGGCGAAGCGCAAGGTCATTGAACGCGCGCTCATCCAAATCCGCCTCCCCGCCCTGCCGGAAAATCTCCAGGAGGGCCGCGTCAAGGGACCTCGCTTCGCTCGGCCACTCGCCCTCGGGCGAGTACTGCGGCTGAGGCCCCCGGGCAAGCCCGGGGCCCGAGCCGCTGTCAAGGCGGGTGCGTTCATCCGTCGCCATTGAGGGCGGTTGTGAGGTTCTTGAGGATGTCGCGAAGCTGAGCGGTGAGGAAATCCATTTCGGCAAAATCCACGATGTAGGGCGGGGTGAGGGTGAGAACGTTGGCGCGCGAGCCTCCGATCAGGACCACGATGCCGCGCTTGAGAAGCTCCTTCATGACCGCAAGCGCCAGGCCGGAGCTTGATGCGCCGAGCTGCGCGCTCTTGAACTCCACGGCCAGGGCCAGGCCCATGCCGCGCACACTCACCAGGGGCTCAAACTCCTCCGCCACGGCCTGAAGGCGCGCCAGGAACGCATAGCCCTTTTCGCGCACGCGGTTGGGCCAGTCGCCCTCGCGAAGCGCCTTCAAGTTGGCGAGCGACATGGCGCAGCCGAGAGGATTTCCCAGAAACGTGCTCGTGTGAAGCGCCTCGCCTGAGGAGAAGCCCCAGCGCTCCATCACGGAAGGCTTGCCGATGCAGGCCGAGATCGGAAACCCCCCGGCCATCGCCTTGCCCACGCACATGAGATCCGGCACGACGTCAAAAGCGTTCGAGCCGAACCAGTCGCCCAGGCGCCCAAATCCCGTGAAGATTTCGTCGAAAATCAAAAGCATTTTATGGTGGTCCGCGATGGCGCGCAAGCCCCGCAGAAACGCCGGGTCGGGAATGCGGATGCCGCCGCGGCCCTGGACCGGCTCCACGAGAATGCCGCCGAAGTGCCGGCCGTCCTGGCACGCCATCTGCACGGTGTACTCCACCTGCTCGAGGGAGTGCGCCGTGGTAACGCCCGACTCCCGGCACGGGAACGGAACGTGCATCGAGATTTCCGGGATCTGCCCCAGGAACGGCTCCTGAAAATCAAAGCGCCCGGTGCACGCCAAGGCCCCGAGCGTGAGACCGTGATAACTTTCCTCGAACGCCAGGATACGGGGCCGGCCGGTGACGCGCGCCACGGTCTTGATGGCCGCCTCAACCGCCTCGGAGCCCGAGCTCGCAAAAATGGACTGGCACAACTCCCCCGGGGCCAGCTCGGCTAACAGCTCTGCAAGCTCGACCTTGAGGCGCGCGGGATAGATGTCCCCCATCGCGTGGAACATCTGTGTGCCCTGCTCCGCGATCGCGGCCTGCAGAAAATACGGCGAGTGCCCGAGGACCGTCACCCCAAAGGCAGCCGTGAAGTCCAGGTAGCGGTTGCCGTCCACATCCCAGACGTTCATGCCTTGGGAACGCTCCCAAAAAATGGGAAGGTCTTTGTCTTGGTAGGTGATCTGTGGACATTCGACGCGCGAGAGGCGCTTGGCGAGGTCGCGGGAGCGCGGCCCGGGGATCTCCGTCACGCGTTCAGGGAGACAAGTCGCCTGCAATGCCTTGAGCATTTCGTTCACTCGCGCGCTTTGAGGTCGTTCGGAGAAGACTACTTTGACAATCGATGGATGAATCCGGGGTCTAAGCGATGGGGTCTATCTTAGCGAATTTCAAACGGCATGGCAAGCTCGATGGCTTGCCGGCCTGGCTAGCTGACCGTCCAGGTGCCTTTCTCGACCCAGCCCGTGCTTGCGCCGGCTTGATCGGAGGCCTGCAGGAACACCTTCTTCGTGCTCGGCGGGGACTGCCAACGCCGGCCGACTCTGACTCTGGGCCGAAACGCCCTCTTGAATGACACGCGCCAGTTGACCGAAATCTGGGCGCCCGAGGTCGTGACGCTCGAGTCCCGGCACGCCAACTTTCCGTACGTGTTCTGAAGGGTGCCGCGCTTGCCCGGCGTGCAGCCGTTGCCCCAACTGTCGGCGGCGTTGTTGTGCATGTACAACCGGTTGGCGAGCGGATCGTAGCGCAGAGAGACGCCATTGACGGAGGTTAAGCTGTCGTTGAACAGAAGGCGAAGGTCCCTCAGTTCGCCGGCACCGTCCGCATCCGAGTACGTCGAGGAGAACGTGACCCAGCTACCCACCGGCGAAGTGCCGTTGACCGGCGCGAGGCTTCTCGCCTCCGGGGGTGAGTTCGGGATCGAAAGAACGATGGAATTGGCCAGGGGCGCACGAGCGCCGGTCTGCACGTCGACACCGCGCGCGGTGATCGTATAGGTCCCGCGAGAAAGCCCGAGTCTAGACGTCGGCACGTCGAATCCTCGAGCAGGATCTATCAGGACCGAGGTTTTCACAACGCCGTCCGCAAGAATTTCCACATAGAGCGTCGCGGTAGGGCTGTCTTCATCCGCCGCCCGACCCCAGACATGGGCGGCATCGGCCCCGTCGAGACTCCCGGTGGGAAGATGGTTCACGACGGACCACGTGCCCACTTGGCGCCAATCGCCCAGCCGGCCGATGGCTCCCTGATCATCTTCCGCCTGGACCGACAAGATCACAGTCTTGCCCGCGAGCGACGCTCTGAACTCCAAGCCCCACTGGACGGAGAGCGTGGTGCCGAGTCCCGACGCGCTGTTACTCGAGCAATTCAGCTGGACCGAACCGCCCGCGTAGCTCCTGATGTCTCCGGGGACGCAAGTTCCAACGACGGTCGACGTCTCACCGGAGCCGGTATTCACCGGCGTGTGCAAGGCGAACGTGTTCGCGTTCTGGTTGTATTCGATCATCGCAAGGTTGCGCAGTTCGGGATAATCCGTGGTGATCCTCAAGCGGTGGAACGCCAGGTCCTGCCAGCCGTCCGGGTCGCTCGCGGTCGTGGCGAACCTGACCGGCTGATCTACCGATGAACTTCCGCCCGACGGGGTGATCGTCTGCCCCACTTCGGGAGACTGATTTCCCCCCAGCCCCAAGGTCACCGACCGGCCGTTATTGGCCTCGTTGCCTTCTGAAACCGTGTTGCCCGGATCGACCACGCATTCGAAGACGTGGGCCCCCCCAGGCCTGCCGCTCTTGAAATCAAGGGTGGCCGTGTAGTCCGCCGAAACCGCGTTCTCGGACAAGCTCGGATGAGTGCTATCGTAAAAGGGCTGGCCGTTCACGCGCCAGAGAATTCCAAAGGGTCCCGACGGCTTGGCGCCCGCGTTGCGGATGACCGCCCGCACGCTGAAGGGCTGGCCGGGCGCGGGTTGGGCAGGCTCAACCGAGAGGCCGCTCACCACGAGGTCGGTGGGGGTCGCCACGACCTGGAGGTCCACGGTCACTTGGATTTTCACCTCCGGGGCGTTGGCGCCCGAACCGCTGTCGGAGGAAAAGACCACTTTGCCGTGATAAATCCCGACGGGTAGTGGGATCATGACCGTGCTGACGTCGCGCGCTTCTCCAGAGGAGAGCGTGAAGGAGGCCGGGCTGAGCGAAATCCAAGAAACGTCGGAGGACACAACGACCGTCACCGCCTGAGCGGCGTCGTTCTTCACGCGATAACTTCCTGAGGGAGCGCTCTCCCCCACCGCCATCACCAGGTCCGTCTGGGCCGGCGTAACTTCTATGGCCGTGCCGCCCGCGAATGCCGGGCCTGCAATCACAACTGCGAGAACGAGAGACGTGAGTGCCGTTGTC
>CAZPNG010000153.1:0-7103 GCA_964587845.1 uncultured bacterium
GATGACGCCCTGAGCAGCCCCGAGGCGAAAGGGATGATCGACCGCGGCGAGAAGGAGATGGGCGGCTCGGCTTCGCCGCTTGGAGTCATGGAACAGGTGCTCACGAGTCGCCCAGCTTCCGCGAGAGCCACCCGCGAAGAAGCCGAGCGGTATGTGGCGGTCCTCGTGCGCCGGGCCCTGGAAGGGAACCCGGACGCCCAGGCGGAGTTGGAGGAGCGGCGGGGCATCGTGCGACGTACCATCAGAGCCGAAGAGCATGCGCCCCTGCGCGACGGCATTTCAACGGTGAGGCGGCTTTATGGAAACCTGTTCCTGCACGGCGGGAAGTTTGAGTACGGCCCAGGAGCGCTTGACACGGCCCAGCAAATTGAATTGGCGCTGCCCGACCGCAGCCTCGACATGGCCATCGAGCGCTACTTCGGCCAGCACCAGGTCGACTTTTTCCCGCTCGCCGTCATGATCGGAGGGACCGCCCAGGAGTTCGGCCTGGATTACCGCAACCGCATGTACTTGTTCCTGTACGAATACCTCACCAACATCCACCGCCTGGGTCTGCCCATTGAAGACAAGGGCAGCGAGGAAGGGCCCAAGCAGGTCTTCAGCCAGATTAACCCGAAGCGTTTCGACGCCGACCGCAAGCGCGCCGTGCTTGACGCTGAGATCCAGCGCTACTGGCGCGAGGTGAAGCGCAGCCCCCGCTTCTCCGCGCACCCCACGGAACTCGAGCGCGACATGGGGGCCACCCCCACGGCCGAAGACATCTGGCTCACGCTGACGCTCGAGGAGCGGCTGCGGATTCTCGAGCGTATGAAGGCCGCCGTATCTGTCAGGCCGGAGGGCGCTGCCCAGGACCTCGACCGCTTCCTGCAGGACCCGGAGATGGAGCTTGGCCCCGAACTCGCAGACATTCTCCAAGCTCCCGCGAGCCAGCGCAAACTCGAAGAGCTGACGGTGCGAGCGCAGATGGCAGGCCATCCGTTCGGGGAGCGCGAGCGGCGCCGCTGGGCGGCGGAATCCCTTGCACCTCAATGGACGGTCGAACTCGAGGAGGAGCGCTTTGAAGCCGAACACTTCGTAGACTTCGAGTTCACCTATCAGGGGATTCGCAGCTCAGGACCCGTGTCAGGGGACACGCTCATCGAGGCGAATTTTCATCTCCTGGATCTTCTGGGCCGCGAAGCGGAGCTCGACGCAGCCGACTTGGCGGCTGCCGACGCGGCTGTACTCGCGCAGGGGCTCGCGCAGGCCCGCGCCGGCAATGCCTCGTACGATTACGGCGCCGCCCTTGGGGTACTTCTGGGCCGCGCCCGGCGCGAGCGCGACGCCACCGAAGGCCGCGTTGCCCAATTGGAGGAGCGGCTGCCCAAGCTCCTGGAAGCTCTGGGCCGGCTCTGGATGGCGGAAATCAGCGCCCGGAATACCAAGAACAACCCCATGCCTGAGCTTGAGACCCTCCGCAAGCTGGTGGAACTCTATGAGTTCATGCCGCGCGACGTGCTGGAGACTGCAAAGTTCAGCCGGCAGGATTTTCTCGAACTCGCCGAGCGCTTCTTCGGACGCCCGCGGATCCTGCAGCCGCCCGAGGGGCCGCAGCCCGAAGATACCGCGGCGCGTTTCCTGCCGAATCTTTTCGACAACGTCGACCCGGCGAAAGCCAAGTGGGCACCCGTCTATCAGGCCTTCATCGACTTGGGATTCGCCAGCAAGCTGGATTTTTCCGTGTATACAGCCGACCGCCTGGACGAGTGGTTTGACGAAGCTTCGCGCGAAACCCGGGACGCAGGCCGCGCCACGCTGGGGCTCGATTTCCGAAGAGGCATCGGCGTCGAAGAACTCTACGGCACGGTTGCGTTCCCTTCCCAGGACATCCCGGCGGAAGCCGGGACGCGCGCGGGCGAGCGCGGGCCCTGGACGGCCAGAGAGGTCGCCTCCTTCATCGAAACCGACAGTGACGAAGACGGGAAGAAGGACATCTCGCCGGAGCGTTTGAAGGACTATTACCGTCTGCTGACGCAGGCGCGCGGCGGAACCGACTTGAGTCTGGAAGCGAGCGAGCGGGTGGGGTGGTGGATCTGGCAGATCGGCCTGTGGGGCGAGTACTGGCGAATCGAAGCCAAGCGCCGGCTGGCCGAGCAGGCTCCCTCAGATCCTGAATTTGCCCTCCAGGCCTGGGAAAAGAAGGCCCTCAGGGACTTGAAGGATTTCTGGAATGCCAAGCCGGCAGCCAAAGATGAATCGTTGCGCGTTGAGCGCGCGCTCCGGCCTCAAGGCGGCTTGAATTACGAAGACCTCAAGGGGAGGCATGCGGGGCCGGTCGACGGCAGCCGTGGGAACTTCAGCGTCCGTCAAGTTGCGGGGTTTATCTTAGACGAGGACAAGGACAAAAAGTTCAGAGATGAAGATGGCCACGAACTCACCCCCCAACGGCTGGCTGAGTACTACGAGTTCCTGAATTCTGCCAGACATTCCGCGGCGCGCTCCTTCGACGAAGTGCTGCGGGGCCTGCGGACCTCGCGCATCGGCCTCTGGGGCGAGTACGCCCGGCTCCAGGCCCGCAAGCGTCTTTCAGATGCGGCGGTGGCCGGCTATCTGCCCTTGAGTCCTGACGAGGAGGAGACCCGCGCGGAACTGGGAAATTACCTGGTCGAAGGCGGCAACCGGCACGTGCACGGCCTGGCGAAGGGCATTACGGCCCTTCGGCTCTCCACTGCTCCACTTTCGCCGGAGACACGCGTGGCCGGGACGCTGGAGCGAAAGTACCTTCAGTTGGGTTTGGGTCGCGACCTGACCGAGGCTCCCGACCCTGCCAAACAGAAACTATGGGACGCCACCTCGGCCCGCGTTCTCGAAGGCCGGACACGGGGCGCCTTGGACTGGATCGCCGACCAGATCCAGTTGAGCACGATCGACCGCACGAACCTCTACAAGCACGTCGTCGATGAGCGCCTCGAGAAAAACTTGGAGGCGCGGACGTGGAGCATTGGCATACGCGTCATCGGTGGATTCATCGGTCTCCTCGCCGCGTACTTCTTTGTCACGACGGGCATGGGAGTTGTCCCAACCCTCATCGCCTATGGGGCGTCGTTCGTGCTGTTCTTCACAAGCGCCTGGACGATCGTCAAGATTCCCGATGCGTTGTTGCATGGCCAGATCGCCAAGAAGGGGTGGAGCTTGTTTCACGGTCACACCGGCCGGGAAGCCCTTTTTCATTCCCTGTTGGTCTTGCTTGCCGTGATTCCCGCCCTCCTGATCTTGCATTTCGCCGGCATTCTTCCGATCGGGTTCCTGGGCGGCGCGGGCAGTCTCATGACCTTTGGCGCAGCGGGCTATATTTGCGCGACGCTCGTTCATCTCGGAGCGTTGGTGGGGGCGATCGCGTGGGAAGCCAAGTGGAGCGAGAAGTTTCAGAAACAGATGGGCGGGCACCTGTCCACTGACGAGTACGTGTCGCTGCTGCTCGACTATTTCATCAAGGAACAGGTCGACATGCGCTGGGGAACCGGCGACGTTCAAGGCAGGCCTGGCACCGGAAACCTGGCCGACCGCGATGTGAACCAAGCTCAGAAGCTGCTCACGGCCTGGGTCACCTACGGCCGCAACGCCCAGCGGCCCAATGGCTTCGACGTGGACCATTTCGTGGACCTGATCGTCTACCTGATCCGCGACCCCAGCCATCCGATCTATCAGCCCGGCGGCTTCCTGCACAGGATCTGGGAGCCGATGGCTGCTTATCTTGTCGCTCATGAGAACGATCCTGATGCCCTGGAACGCGCCTCAGACGCCATCGGCAGGAGCGACGAGGCAAAATACCAATACGTCCTGCACCAGCTCGCGGCCTATAAGACGGAAACGCTGCGGCCGAGGATGCACGCGGCAGTCGCGTGGTATGCGGATCAATTGCATGAGCTGGTCTCCTATCTTGAAGCGGTCCCGCAGCCCGGCAGGGGCGCCACGCAGCCTCCCGTATTCTCCGGTTTCCGGGTGGATGATCTGTGGCGCTATACGCACCCCGCAGAGTCCACGGTCGTGCACTCCGATCAGGGCTTGCGCCCCAGGTCGGGGCTGGACCTGGGCGGCGCGTTGCGGATTTTGGACGACACTCAGATCGCGAAGTCCTTCAACGAGGTCGTACCGGCGGCCACCTTGCGCCAGGAGAAGGAGAAGGCCTTGGCTGCGATCCGGCAACTTATCACGCGCCTCCTCAAGCGCCTGGCCAAGGACATGGGGCCTGCGGAGGCCAGACGTTTTGTAGAGCGAGGCGAAATCTTGGGCCGCGGCGGAAAAGTCGTCAGCCAGCCGCGGGTGGGAGGCCAACTGCATGCCGTGATTGCGGACCCCACGGTTTCGGCAGAGACCCTTGTGCAGGAATTGGGCGGTGCGGACACCCAGCCGGTCCCCTTTAGTATGCTTGACGAAGTGTACTGGCGCTCCGACTGGCCTGACGGAGCGGGTCCCACGTGGGTTCGCGCTTCCGATCATCTCCACACCATGATTGAAGGGCTCGACGGCATTCGCCGGGGCCATGAGGCAGCGCTGGCAGGATGGCTCGGCGCCCATGCGAAGGCAGGGCAGGTGATTCCCGCCACAGAGCTCTCGGCGACGGCGCGCCAGTGTGCCACGGCTTATGCCGGCCTGAGCGACGCCAACAGGGAAGCGTTCCTCGTCGCGATGACCTTGATCGACTCCGGCATGGTGCTCCTGCAAAACTATCCCTATGATGCTCTCGATCTCACCTCGGACCTGCTCGACAAGCTGGGCTATGCCCGGACTAGCCCCGATCCCGTGGTCCGGGAGATTCGCCGCCAGATTGAGCGGCTGCTTGAATGGCGCAATCGCCTCCTGTCCGGCGAAGGCACCCCGGGCTCCTTCGGCACCGATGCCGAGACGCACCAGATGCTCTACATGATCGCCGTTTTGGACGAGGCCGCCTTCGGGCGGCTCACCGCCGGCTCCCTGGCGGGGTTGCGCGACTTGAGCCGGCCCGATGTCCTCGAGGCGATCGAGCAGGGATGGTACTACCTGCGCCTGGGCGGGTTGCTGACAGGCGAGTTTGCGACGACGCCCGTTCAGGACCACCTGCGCGCGCGGGGTTTTGGCCAGGTTGTGGACCTCTTCAACGCCCTTCTCGCCGACCTGCCCTCGGCCGACCGCGACAACTTCATCCGCTTCTTGAACACCGTGACCTTTGTGCCCGACACGGCTCTCTTCATGCGCCGGCTCGCGAGGGCCGACGCCCGGGCCTTCGTCAACTTTCTCTATTTTCTGTTCCGCGTCTGGCGCGGCCAGAAGGTCATCCGGATGAGTTCCGATGCCGACCACGTGATCCGCCATCTGGCCGAGACCTTCGGCGAGGTGCCAGGCCCGCAGGGGGCTCCCATTCCCGTGACGCGGGCCCACATCGATTGGGCCGTGCGGGACAAAGTGGATCAGCTGGACTACATGACGCGGCAGAAGAAGGGCGCCACGATTCTGGGCGTCCCCATGACCCTGGGCGGAGGGGGCAGCATCCTCGTTTTTAACACGCGCTTTCTCGACGGCATGGTGATGCGGGGTCCCGACGGCGCCGAGCGGCGAGTTCCGTTCGAGGGGCGCAGACTGATCAGTGAGCCCGAAATCACCGAGCAACGCGGGCATCTGCTCGAGCAAGCCGTGCATTTGTACAACCTGCACGGATTCCGGGATGAAAACGGCAATCCGGACGTCAAGATGATGTTCGGCCTGGGGGGGGACCCCAAGACTGTGAGCGCGTTTCACCATCCGGACCTGCAGCGGGGGTTGCGCTACGCCTTCGACTGGCTGCGCGCCCGGCCGGACGAGAGCCGCCTGTACAACGCCCGCTCCGCCGGCCGGGAGCCGAGCGCCGACATTGTGCGGGACCTGTACCGCGCCATGCTCCTGACGCCGGATTTCCCATTCGGCCATCCGGATGTGCCCCCGTCTTTGCACCGCGACCTTTACGCAGGGCTGACCGAAGTTTTGGACGCCATTCGCCGCGACCCGCTCGACCCGCAAAGGCCCGTGCGCTTCGCTGCCGCCCGCGCCTCTTCCCCGCGTGGGTTTTCCCAGATGCGGTCTGTCTTCCAGGTGGAGTCTCGTCCGCCCGCTTCCGGAGAGATTCGTTCCAAGAAAGGCATTTCGATGCGCGAAGTCGCCACACTTTGGAGCCGTCATAGATCGTTGTTGTGGATGCTCTTCAACCGCGCCATGGCGGGCGATCCGGTGCTGAGCGGACCCTTTGCGGAACTCAAAAAGCGTTTTGATGAATTTGAAGGTCCCGATGCGCAGGCCGATGCTCCCATGAATGCCGATCGCTTGACGGCTTTCAAACGGATCTTGGGAGGGAGAGACGATCCCAAGGATGCTGAGGTCCGGGGAAGCGCGATCCTGCTGGATCTTCTGCGGCCGAGCTTTGATGCTCTGCGCAGGGCCCGGCGCCTGGTGCGGCAAGCCCGGTACAACTCGGCTTTGATCCACGGCGCGATGGATTCAGCTCCTTCAGCTACGCCGAGCGAAGGAGTCCGGAGCTTGAGTGGGCCCGTCGACGTCGTCTTCCGGTCCAGGCTGCCGCATCATGCGCTCTCGGTTGCTGACCCGGTTTCCAACCGCGTGATCTTTCATGAGGCGATACTCGGGCGCAGGCCCTCGCGGGAGCTGGAAATCTTCTTCGCCTCCGAGCTCCTGGCGCGCGTCATCGAACTTCACCTCTATGAGTGGAGAGCCAGAAAGACGGGGGGTGGGCAAGTGACCGATTTTGAAATGCGTGAGCCCCATGCCTACGCGCTCCAGCAGCAGGAGCGTTTCTTGGAATCGTTCGACTTGTCTTTTGACAGCATGCAGAGGATGCTGGCGGGGGACACGTCCGAGGATCGATGGGTCACCCAGCCGCCCGAGCCGCGGAAGCCTGCGGACCCGCCCTCGGCACAAGTGTCCCCCCAGATCGTTCGCGCGGAGCCGGTGCGCCCTGTTGACGGCCCGTTCTTTGACGCGCTGTTTGCGCCGCTGGAGGGTGCGTTTCAGCAGGATCAAGCCGACCTGGAACGCTTCCTCAATCCTGCAAAGCGTCCCGCGGTGGGAGGTTACAGCCGGGTGATTCCGCCGCTTCG
>CAZPNG010000154.1:0-26529 GCA_964587845.1 uncultured bacterium
GATCGTGTCGTCATTGACCGCAGCCTTGCCCGCCGCATCGAATCCGTGATCCAGCTTTCCGCCTTAAGCCGCCAGGCGATCGCCCGCGCCGCCTAATTCCGCCGGAGTCGATTGACAAACCCCAATGGCTGTGCTACGTTACGTCGATTCCCATCTTTGCCAGCGCACGTCCGCAAGCCACTAGGAGGGAACCCATGGCCAAGAAAACCCGCGAAGAGCTCGAAGGCAAGATCCTCGACGTCGATGCGAGCATGCAAGGCACCATTTCCTTCAAGGACCCGGTCAATCTTCGCATCAACGGGAGTTTCGAGGGCAAGCTCGACACCCGCGGCACGCTCACGATCGGTGAAAACGCCACCGTGCGCGCCAACATTCAGGGGGACCGCATCTTGATCGCGGGCAAGGTGTGGGGCGACATCCTCGCTCGGGAGTCCCTTTCCATCGTGAGTCCGGGTTTGGTGCGGGGCAATGTGCAGACGCCTTTGATCAGCATCACGGAGGGCGCTCGCATGGACGGGCAAATCTCCATGGGGGGCACGGCTCGCGGCGCCGAGGGGACTGATGAAACGATGAGCCTCGAAGACGTGGCCCGCTACCTCGAGGTGGAGATTCATGTGGTGGAAGAGTGGGCCCGCAAGAAGAAGATCCCGGCGGTGCGCGATGACGCCGGCTGGAAGTTCCAGCGCGCCGAGCTGGACCGTTGGATTCAAGAAGAACGCGTCAAGGTCTGAGGAAAGTGTCTGAACGGTTTTTAAGTCTTGAAGAAACGATGCAATTCCTCTCGACTGAGCGCCGTGGCGTCGAGGACCTCGTGCAGCGCGGCAAGCTCGTGGCGTACCGCATGGGCGGCACCTACCTTCGATTCAAGAAAGAAGAAGTCGAGTCTCTCCTGGCGGGCCGCCGCCGCAAGTTTTCCTGGTCGGTCTCAGGGGGTCAGCGCACCCTGGCCGCGCGCATGCGCGACTTCTGGGCCTTCAACAATCTTTACATCGTGTCCGCGCTGGTCCTTCTGGTTCTCTTCGTCATCTTCTATCAATAAAACCCTCTCCCCGACATGAAAGCCGTGCGCCTGACCCGTGCGGGGTTCACAAAGCTCAAAGCTGAGCTGGATGACCTCAAGAAAAATCGCCGACCCCAGGTGATCCGCGACATCGCCGAGGCGCGCGCCAAGGGTGACCTGCGTGAGAACGCCGAGTACGATGCCGCCAAGGACGCGCAGGCGCACCTGGAAAAGCGAATTGCTGACCTTGAGACGCAGCTTTCACACGTGGAGTTTCTCGAAGACTTCGACATCGACGCCAGCAAAGCGTATCTCGGCAGCGTCGTGCGCTTGAAGGACCTCGTGCGCGACAAGGAGATCGAGTACCTCCTGGTTTCCAAAGAAGAGGCGGATCACGCGGCCGGCAAGATTTCCATCGAGTCCCCGGTGGGCCGCGCCCTGTTGGGTAAGGAGAAAGGCGCGCGCGTAACGGGCAGCGTGCCGGCCGGGGCGTTCTCCTACGAAATCCTCAGCATCCGGCGCGCCTGACGCGTGAGCGAAGTCGTTCGCCTCATCACACTCGCCGCATTCCGAAGGCTCAAACGAAGGCCAAACTTTCTTGGCTTCACGTTCAGCCCCGGCGAACGGCGCTACGCGCTCACCCGCCCACATCCGGATGAGCATCTGTCGGCCCGCTACGCCGCCAAGCTTGCGTTGCTCGAGCTGCTGGCCTGGGCGAAGCCGCCCGTGGCCCTGCGCGAGCTTGAAATTGCGCGAAAGCCGCATTCGCCGCCCGAGTTTCATCTAAGCGCCCGAGTTCGTCAGGCGCTCGGCCTCCCGCAGAAAGGCCCCCTGTGGCTCAGCTTGACGCACGAGCGCGACCGCGCGGCCGCGTATGTGGTTTTCCGGGCCGCTGAGCGGGTTCTCACCGTGACCGCCGATGACTTCAATCTTGCCCCGGGAGTCTCACGCGGCATTCTCGATGCGCACGAGCGGGGGATCGTCAGCAACACGTCTTTTTTGGTGAATTACCCGTTTCCAAGTGCTGTGCGCGCGCAACTGGCGCGTGCCAGGCGGCTGGCCGTCGGGCTGCACGTGAATCTCGTGCGCGGCAAGCCCGTGGCGGGGCGCTCGCGGGTGCGCGCGCTCCTCACCGCTGCCGGAGAGTTCACGCCCAGGCCCCTTGCGTTCTACAACACGGTGAGCCGCTCGGCACTGGAGTCCGAATGCCGGGCTCAGTTCAAGCGCTTCTCGAGCCTCTTGGGCGCGAAACCCCATCACTTGGACACGCACCACCACACCCACCGCCATCCGCGCGTGCTGGCGGTCGTGATGCAGCTTGCGCGCGAGCACGGCATTCCCGTGCGCCACACGGGGGAGGCAGGCCGGCATCACCCGTTGTTTTTAGCCGACCGCGTGTGGGGTTCACTCGACCGCGCGGGCATTTGGTCGCAGGCGTCGCTCGCGAAGAAGCTGCAAGCGTTGCCGAAGGGCGTCACGGAGGTGGCGTGCCATCCCGGCCGGGTAGACCGCCTGCTCGCCACCCGCAGCAGCTTTCTCGGCGAACGGGAGAAGGAAACGGCCGTGTTTTGCGCTCCCGGGCTGCGGCGCCTGCTCGCGCGCGAGAGAATCTGGCTCGCCTCGAGCCGAACCTTGGGGAGTCTTCGTGAACATTCTGCTGACGAATGACGATGGCATCGACGCGCCGGGTCTGGTGGCGCTCGAGACCCACCTGGCCGCGCGGCACGCCGTCGCGACCGTGGCTCCCCGTTTCCATGTCTCGGGATCCGGCCACAGCATCTCGCTTTCCAAGCCCATGCGGGTGGAGCGGCGCAAGCGGGGGAGTGTCGAGCTTTGCTCGATCGAGGGCACGCCGGCGGACTGCGTCAAGTTCGCGCTGTTCGGCCTGGGACTGAAACCCGACGTGGTCTTGTCAGGATTCAACCTTGGCGCCAACACGGGCGTGAGCGTGCATTACTCGGGCACGGTTTCTGCGGCGCGTGAGGCCTTGATTGCCGGAACGCCTGCGATCGCCCTCTCGGTCGCGTCGCGCGAGGTTCATGACTTTGCCGGGCCGTGCCGGGTGGTGGACGTCCTCCTGGCTCATGAAGCTTTGTGGCGGGACCCCCTAGCCACCATGCTCAACGTCAACATTCCGCCCGTGGCCCTTGGCGAGATCAAGGGGATCCGGGTCACCCAGCAAGCGCGCTCGCGGTTTGCGGAGAACTTTCAGTGGCAGGGCTCCGGAGAGGATGAAACGGTGCTTCTGACAGGCGAGATTCTCTTGATCGAGGACAATGCGCATGCCGACGAGGAGGCCGTGCGTTCGGGCTACGTGTCGGTGACGCCGCTTGGGCTCGATCTGACGGATTACAAGCGCTGGGAAAGTCTAAAGGCGCGCGAGGGGGACTTGGATAGCCGTGACTGGCAGGGGAGGAAGCCTAGTGGGTGAGCGAGCTGTCGAGGGTTTCGAAAATGATGGTGACAAGGTTGTTGCACTTGGGGCACTTGATTTGTTTGAAGGCCTGGATGTTCTCGTGCTTGGGCCGGTACATGATGCTCAGCACGCGCGTGACAAAGCGCGATTCATCGCCGGTCCATTCGCACGAAGAGCATGTGTACAACGGTTTCACGCTATTCTTCCTTTCCCTCAAGCGGCCCCGTGTTAGGAACCTATCGGCCTCGGAAGGCCTAACTTTAACCCGCCTTGGCAGGACTCTTGCTCCTTCTAAAGTCTACTTGATCCCTGGCCTCAATCCTAGGGGGTTCCTGCCGATACATTAATGGGCAGGCTCCGTATGCCTTTTCGCGTAGGGACTGCCACAGAAAGGAGGTTGTTATGAAAAAGTTGATGGTGCTGGCAATCGTAGCCATGATGGTGTTGAACCTGGCGCCCGGGGCGTACGCCTTGGGAGAGCTGAATCCCGACATGACGAAAGTCTTCACTCGGGGATTCAAAAACGCCCTGACCTTTTGGGTGGAGGTGCCCAAGACCCTCTACCATGAAGGCAAGGCGGAGCCGGGGAAGGGCCACCTTCGGGGCGTTTTTCTCGGCCCCATGAAGGCCTTCGAGCGTGCCTTGAGCGGTGTCTGGGATATGGCGACCTCGCCATGCAGCCAGGCTGACAGGCTGGCCGTCGATCCTGAAACGTTGATTTAGCGGTAGCGAACTGCTTGGTTTGGCGAGACTCAGAAAGGAGCGTGTAGGGTGAGACGCAGAAGAGAAATTTTGGTTGTGGGGTCAGCCGCCCTGCTCATCGTTGCGTTGGCGTGCCCGGCGTTTGCGGGCGACTACTTCACGAACATGGCCAACGCTTGGACGCGAGGCGTGACCAATGTCGCCACCTGTCCCCTGGAAATCTTCAAGACGCTGGACAAGTATCACTCCGGCGAATTGGGCGTCAAGATCAAAGGGGTGAGCTGCATTCAGGGCTTGGTTCACGGCACGGGCAAGGCGGCTATCCGCGCTGCGAACGGCGCGTGGGATATCGTGGCGGGTCTCATCCCCGGTCACCAGGACGGGATACCGCTCGATCCGGAAACCCTGGTTTAACGCGAAACACTGTCCAAAAATTAGGAGGCGTTATCAAAGCCGATCCCTGAAGGGTCAGCTCTGATAACGCCTCCTGTTTTTTAGGGCGTGGTGCCGGTGGACCTACCCCCGTGGCATCAGTTGTTCGTGAAAGCAGACTAATCTTTCTTTGCCAGACCCAGGACTTCTAGGAATTCGTCCACATTCTTGGAGACACGAATCGTGTGTTTTATCTTGGCGGATTGCGGGATTTTATAAAGGTGAGCCGTAAAACCGAGTTTGGCGATCGCGGCCATAACGTCGGTTGCTAAACTTGGCAGCATCGTTACGAAATTTACCATCTTGTATGCCCTGTCGTAGTAAATAGAGCCGTCGGTTTCAATGAGCCCCTGGAGGCAAGGGATGATGAAGCGTTTATCGTTTTGAATCCAGCGAGGAACGGAAACTTGCTGGCGGTATTTCGGCCCCTTGTCTGCTTTCCATCCGAGCCACCTCTCCCATCGATTGGAATAACAGCTAATGTCGACACAATTTTTAGGACGGCGTACAAGACTTACTTTATTATGCGGCAGGAGAGTTTGAATCGCTCTACAGATGCGGCGGAGAATGCTCTTGTATTTAACGTCACACGTGATTCTCAGTCTGGTAGCTCCACGGTTAGGATTTGAAAGATTGCCGTCCCCGATCGCGGCACCTACCACATAGGCTAAGACTTTCCTATCTACATCATGCAGATGAGGCATTCGTGCCGCTGGTCGGAGTCGAACCGACATGAGCTCGCGCTCACAGGTTTTTGAGACCTGCATGTCTGCCATTCCATCACAGCGGCATAACGTGTACCTGAGGGGATTTGACACCTGCGGCTCGCTCTGTCTTTCTGCGTCTCGCTGGCGCTCGACGCGGCCAGGCTTGCCCCAAGTCGGCCACAGGCCCGCTCAATTCGAGATCACATGCACCATCTTGGTGGACCTGAGGGGATTCGAACCCCTGACCCTCAGCATGCCATGCTGATGCTCTGCCGGCTGAGCTACAGGCCCGTGTAAGCTTATTTAGAAGACCCCTCGTGTCTGACTGATCACTCGGGGTATAAATTCGCGCGGTGACTTACGTCTGCTGAGTTCCGTAAGTCACGCGCTCATTTATACTTACATTTTTTTGCCTTGTCAATTCCTTTTCCCGCAGTGTAAGATGCCAACTCCGCATGAGTACTTATCAACCGCAGGCGATTGAGCGCAAGTGGCAGGAGCGCTGGGAGCGCGACGGGCTTTTCCGCGTGGATGTCCGCTCAGGCGAGCGCAAGTTTTACTGCTTGGTGATGTTTCCATATCCTTCCGCCGCCCTGCATGTGGGCCACGGCCGCAATTACATCCTCGGAGACGCTCTCAGCCGCTACAAACTCATGCGCGGGTTCACCGTGCTCAGCCCCATGGGCTTCGACGCCTTCGGCCTCCCGGCTGAGAATGCCGCCATCAAGAACGGCATTCACCCCAAGGTTTCCACGCTCTCGAACATCACCAACATGGAGCGCCAGCTTCGCGACTGGGGCTGTGGGTATGACTGGTCGCGCAAAGTGATTTCCTGCCTTCCGGACTATTACAAGTGGACCCAGTGGATTTTCCTGAAGCTCTTCGAGAAGGGGCTGGCATACCGCAAAGCGGCGGATGTGAACTGGTGCCCGTCCTGCCAGACGTCGCTCGCCAACGAGCAGGTGGTCGACGGGGCCTGCGAGCGCTGCGAGACGCCGGTCACCATCAAGCCGCTGGAGCAATGGTTCTTCAAAATCACGGCCTACGCGGACCGGCTGCTCGAGGATCTCAAGCTGCTCGAGAACTGGCCCGAGCGCGTGCGCGTGATGCAGAAGAATTGGATCGGGCGCAGCGAAGGCGTGGAGATCGATTTCCAGCTCGCGGGGGGCGGAGCGCCGCTTTGCTGTTACACCACCCGCCCCGACACGCTCTTCGGCGCCACCTACATGGTGATTTCACCCGAGCACCCCCGGCTGCCGGAGTTGATCAAGGGCGTCAAAGAGGAGGGCGCGGTGCGCTCATTCGTCGAGCGCGTGAAGGCGGTCGAGGTCAGAACGCGCATGCTCACCTCGTTTGAAAAAGAGGGCGTTTTCACGGGCTGCTACGTCGTCAATCCAATGACAAAGGAGAAGATTCCCCTGTGGGTGGCCAACTACGTCCTCATGGATTACGGCACGGGCGTGGTCATGGCGGTCCCCACGCATGATCAGCGGGACTTCGAGTTTGCCGCCAAGTACGGCTTGCCCATGCGCGTGGTGATCGACCGGCCCGGCGGGCGCCTCGATGCTAAGACCCTGAAAGCGGCTTATGAGGAGCCCGGCGTGATGCGGGAGTCCGGCGAGTTCACCGGCATGACGAGTGAGAAGGCCTGGCAGGGGATCGCGGACCGCATCGAGCGCGAACGCATCGGCACGCGTAGAGTGCGCTACCGGCTCAAGGACTGGCTCATCTCGCGGCAGCGCTACTGGGGCGCGCCCATTCCCATCATTCATTGCAAGGCCTGCGGCGCCGTTCCGGTCGAGGAAAAAGATCTGCCCGTGCTTTTGCCGGAAGATGTGCAGTTCATGCCGACGGGGGAGTCGCCGCTCACGCGTCACCCTTCCTTCATCCGTGCGAAGTGCCCGAAATGCGGCCTGTCCGCGCGCCGCGATGCCGACACGATGGACACCTTCGTGGACTCGAGTTGGTATTTTCTGCGCTACATCACGCCGCAGGATGACCGGCAGGCCTTTGACCGCAAGCTTTGCGACCGGTGGCTGCCCGTGGACCAGTACATCGGCGGCGTCGAGCATGCGATCTTGCACCTTCTGTACTCGAGGTTCATCAACAAGGTTTTTTACGATCTCGGCCTCGTGGGGTTTGCGGAGCCCTTCGCCCGCTTGTTCACCCAGGGGATGATCGTCAAAGACGGCGCGAAGATGAGCAAGTCGAAAGGAAACGTGGTGAGCCCCGATGCGTTGATCGAACGCTACGGCGCCGACACCCTGCGCCTCTACATCTTATTCATGGGCCCGCCCGAGAAGGATGTCGAGTGGTCGGATGCGGGCGTCGAAGGCGCGTACCGGTTTTTGCACCGCTTGTGGCGCTTGGCCACGGGCCTGCAAGACTGGCAGGCGGCGGGTGATGCGAGCGCCACTGAGCTGCGCCACCGCCTCCATGAAACCATCAAGAAAGTGACGGACGACCTCGAGGGAGCGTTTCATTTCAACACGGCGGTCAGCCGCGTCATGGAGCTCGTGAACGTTTGCTACCAGTTCACGCCCAAGACGGACGCCGAGCGTGCCCTGCTTCGCCAGGCCGCGGAGGCGTGCGCGCTGCTCCTGGCCCCCTTTGTGCCCCATGTCTGCGAGGAGCTGTGGACGCAGCTTGGGCACACCCGGAGCGTTTTCCGCGAGGCGTGGCCGGGCTACGATCCGGCTGCGCTGCTGTTGTCCGAAGTGGAGATCCCTGTTCAAGTCAACGGCCGCTTGCGCTCGCGCGTCGTGGTGCCCTCTGAGATCACGGAGGATGAGCTGCGCTCCAAGGTCCTTGAGGACCCCAAGGTCCGCACCTGGACCGACGGCAAGAAGGTCCAGCGCTTCGTGATCGTCCCCAAAAAACTCGTCAATCTTATCGTCTCTTGATGAGAAGGGTTGTCGTTCGAGGCCGGAGACTGTGGGTCGGTCGCCAGGCGGTGCCGCTTTTGGCGGGGGAGATCCATTACTGGCGGCTCTCGCCCGACGCGTGGAGCGATGCGCTCGATGCGGCGCGCTCAATCGGCGTGCGCATCATTTCGACCTACGTCTGTTGGGACTTCCACGAGGCGCGCCGCGGCAGCTTCGACTTCCGGGGCCGCACCTCACCGCAACGCAATCTCGTCCGCTTCTTAGAGCTCACCCGCAAGAAGGGGTTTTGGGTTTTCATCCGGCCCGGGCCCTACATTTACAGCGAGTGGCCGCGGGACGGTGTTCCCGCCTACGCTCACGCCTATCACCGGCTGCATCCCCGTTTCCTCAAGTCCGCCGAGACCTACCTCAGAGCCGTCATGGCTGTCCTGCGGCCCTACCAGGCCGTGAACCCGCGCGGCCACGTCGTGATGCTGCAGGCGGACAATGAGATCGATTGCCAGCCCGACCTCTTTGGGCACCAATTCGGATTAGGCAGCCAGCCGGGCCTCTTTCAGTCTTTCCTTCGCGACAAATATGCGGGAGATATCGACGCTCTGAACGCAGCGTGGGGAACTGACCTCCGGCGTTTCCAAGACGCCCGGCCCTTCGCGCGCACGATGGGGACGGTGGCGGAAGGTGTCCCATCGAGCTACCCGCTCGAAGGCGAGCGGGAGCTCGTGCGCAACCTGGACTATTTCGCGTTCAAGCACGAGTATGCGAAGCAGTACGCTTCGTGGGCCGTCACGACGTTCCGAAAGCTGGGCGCGCGCGTGCCGATCGTCTTGAATCTCTATCCTTTTCACTACGCCCAGGACTGGCAGGCTCTGCAGGGGACCTGCGATCTCGCGGGCCTGGACCTCTACCCCTCGCATGAGTTTTGCGAAGACCCTTACGATCACCGCAAGTTTCTGGACAAGATCCGCCTGCTCGGCACCGTGGCCCCGCTCGCGTTTTTGCCTGAGTTTGCGGCGGGAACCTGGCATGGCCAGCATTACCGCGCGGGCGTGCAGTTGCCAAACCACTACCGGCTTTCGGCCCTGAGCGCGCTGGCCGCCGGGGCGCACGGCTGGAACTGGTACATGCTCGTCAACCGCGACAACTGGTACATGGCGCCCGTGAACGAGCGGGGAAGAGTCCATGAGGAGCTCGCGCAGGTGTTCCGGGAAACGGCGAAGATTTTTTTGGCGCTCGATCCGCCGCGCCTCACACGCCTCACCGACGTGGGGGTGGTCGCCGACACGATGCACCGAGCTGCGCGCGCCATGCGCCAGGAAGGCTCCGCGGCGCAGGCGCTCTACGACGCGGACATCGACTACGACGCCTTCAACCCGGCGAGCGGCCGGTTCGCCAAAAGGATCTTGTTTTACAACGGCGCCCAATGGATGGATCGGCGCTCCCAGGAGCGGCTATTGTCCTACGTGCGCGCGGGTGGGATTTTGGTGGCCTTCCAGGATTTTCCCAGGAAGGACGAGCGCATGCGGCCATGCCACACGGTGGGATTCGCGGAGCCGGCGGGCCACCTCTTCGAGTTTCGCCGCCCCTTTGAGTTCTCGCTCGCTCAAGGATCAGCTGTAGCTGCCTGCGGGTCGGTTTACGTCTTTTCGAACCCTCCCGGGCGGCCGATCCGGGCGCGCTTTCCAGGCCACGGAGTTCAAACGATCGGCTACGAAAGGCGGGTGGGCGCGGGCCGACTGCTGCACCTGGGGGTGGAGGCGAGCGGGCCGATCGTCTCGCAGATCCTGGCGCATTACCGCATCCCGGTTTATGCCCAGGCGCTGGGACGGTCCGTCAAGACCGCGCTCTTCCGGGCTGGGCGCCGCCGCTATTTAATCGCCCTCAATCTGGGGGAGTCCGACACCCTCGCAGCCGTCCGCCTGCCGGAGATGCCGCGCGCCCAAAAAAGGTATCGTCTCCGCGATCTTGCTTCTGGTAGAATAACGCCTGTCCCGCGCGCGGGAGAAGGTCCCGTGTGCTTCGAGTTGCCCCGGAAAGACGGCATCGCCTTCGAGATTAGCTAAAAATGTACAGAGATTTCTTCGGTTTCTCCGAGTATCCGTTCAACATCACCCCCGACCCGAAATTCTTCTATCCCACGGCGCAGCATGAGGATGCCCTCTCGAGCTTGATGTACGGCATCGAGTACCGCAAGGGCTTTCTGGTGTTGACCGGCGAGATCGGCAGCGGCAAGACCACGCTCCCGCGCTCGCTCCTGGAGCGCACTCGCGAGTCGGTCACCAGTTCCCTGGTCCTGAATCCGTTGCTCTCCGACGGGCAGCTTCTCGAGGCGGTGGTGGACGATTTCGGGATTCAGTTCACGCGGGCCAAGACCCGCAAGCGCTGCTTCGACGCCCTCAACCACTTCCTGATTGAGGAAAACCAGAGGGGCCGCACGTGCGTGCTCATCATCGATGAAGCGCAGAATCTCAAGCCCAAGACCCTGGAAGCCGTCCGCCTGCTCTCGAACCTTGAGACCGTGAAGGAGAAACTGCTGCAGATTCTGCTGGTCGGCCAGCCCGAGCTCGAGGCGCTGCTCAACCTTCCTTCCCTTGCGCAATTCAGGCAGCGTATCACCGTGCGCTGCCATCTGAAGGGCTTGACGGAACAGGAGGTTGGGGACTACCTCGAGTACCGCCTGCGCGTGGCGGGCGCGCCGCACAAGGTGCAGTTCGGGCAGTTTGCCGTCCACGAGGCCTACGAGTTCTCCAAGGGCATTCCGCGGCTCATCAATCTTTTCGCCGACAAGTGCCTCCTGGCGGCCTTCGTCAAGGGCACGCAGCGGATCGGCCCCGAGGTCACTGAGGAAGCCCGCGCCGAACTCGGCTCTTTCGCGCTGGCGCCCGCCTAAGAAGGACCCATGAGTCTGATTAACGAAGCCCTCAAGAAACTCAACAGCGAGAAACCGAAGGCCCCCGGGGCCGCTCTACTCCCGGCCGAGGCGCCACAGGCGGCCTTTGAGGCGTGGCGCCGGGTTTCTCCGCCTCGCGCCGTGCGCCGGCGGCCTTTGCGAGGGTGGCTTCTCATCGGGGCGCTCGCGCTCATCGCGGGCGGCGCCCTGTTGGGCCTGCAGGGGACAGGCGCGCGAGTGATTTTGTTTGCAGGGCCGGCGGCTTTCACGGCCACCTTCAATGAGGTGTTGCCGCCGGGAGGCCTCGATCCCGCCGCCACAGCCGTGCTTCCTCAGGGACAGATGAAACTTTGGGGTCAGGTGCCTGCCGGTGTTTTCGCGAAGTCGAAAAGCGTGGAAACCCGCCCCGCCCCATCCGCCTTCCGATTGAGCGGAACGGTGGCCGGAACGCAGACGCGCGCGGCGCTTGTCAACGACCGATGGGTGGAGGTCGGCGACTCGATTGACGGGGCGCGCGTGCAGGAGATTCTCGCGGGCGAAGTGGTTTTGAACCGCCAGGGGCGCGAGATCCGCCTTGAGGTGGCGTAAGCCCGGGTTTCGGCATGAACTTTTACCGCCGCCGCGAGCGGCTGATGTGGACTTTTCTCGCGGCCGTCGTTGTTTTTCTCGCGCTTCAACGGTTCATCACCCAGCTTAGCGGCTGAGTTTTTTCCTTATCCGCCCTTCTCACCCCCTCCGATAAGGATTTTCCAGGAGGACGGGTGTCGCGGCGTTTTCCATTTCTTCATTTTTTCCTCTTCCTGACGGCGGGAATCCTCATCCAGCCCGTTGCTTTCCGGTCCTGGCCGGGTGTTGGAATCTGTGCGGCCGGGGCCGGGCTTTGCGCAACGGCCGTCCTGGCCTGCGAGCTGCTACCCGGTCTTCTCAAGGTGAGAGCGAACGCGTGGTGGCGCGCCCGCGGGTTCGCGGCCCTTTTGGGTTTTGCGATTTTTTTCTCCGGGGTCGTTTCGAGCTACTGCTTTTTTTCCGAGACGGCGGGCTGCGCGCTATCAGTCGGTCCCGCCGAGATCGAGGGCGACATTGCGGGGCCGGTGGAGGTCGTTCGCCGCGGCCGGCAGCGCCGTGTCGCCTTTGAGCTGGAAACGCTTGCCGGGGGGCCGGCGCCCCCACCTCCGGTCTCTCGACCTTCGGGGACTTGCCAGCCGACCCGCTTTCAGCGGGTGCCCCGGCTGCCGGCGCGAGCGCGCGTGCAATGCTTTCTCGTCAACCCACCGGGGTCTCTGCGCTCCGCGGACCGCGTTCGCCTGGCCGGGCGCCTGGAGGATCCGCCCGGCGCGCGCAATCCGGGCGAGTTTGATTACGCGGCGTTCCTGCGCTCGCAAGGAATTCGATATGTGTTCCGGGGAGTCGGGACCCGGAGCGTGCTGGGAGGGGTGCGCCGCCGGCCGGCCTCGCTCGCCGCCTGGTTTTACCGAATGCGGGGAATGCTCTCCACCCGTCTGGCGCGCGCCATGCGCCCTCCGGAGGGGGACCTGGTAGCCGCCCTCTGCCTCGGCGAGCGGCGCGGCCTGTCACCGGAACTCACGGCCGATTTCGTGCGCACGGGCCTCGTGCACGTGATCGCCGTGAGCGGTTTCAACGTGTGGCTCCTCGCCGGCGGCCTATGGGGCGCGCTCAAGCTTTGCGCCGTCCCGCCCCGCATGGCCGTGGCGGCCTGCCTGGCCACGGTGGGCGGATACGTGTTTTTGTCCGGCGCGCCCGTGACCGTGGTGCGGGCGGCGTGGATGGCCGCCGGCGCGTTTCTCGCGGTTCTCCTGCGGGAGCCGGCCGCGTCGCTCAATTTCCTGTTTTTTGCAAGCTTTCTCATTTTGTTCGCCGACCCCGGCGCCCTGGCCTTGCCGTCGTTTCAACTTTCCTTTGCCTCTTCGCTCGCGCTGCTCACGCTGGCGCCCCGTCTAGACATGGGCTCCGGCAGCGGACGGCCGCGAAGCCGCAAGCGCGCGGCGAGAAGCTGGAGAGCCGCGCGCTGGCTCGCCCGGCAAGTTTTCTCCTCCCTCAGTGTGAGCGCAGCCGTCTTGATCGGCGCGGGGCCCGTGAGCGCCTGGCACTTCCATGCGCTCTCGCTCGTGTCCGTTTTGGCCAACCTCCTCGTGCTGCCGTTGTTTGTGCTGGCCATGTGGTGCGCGCTGCCCGGCCTTGTGAGTTTGGTGGCCTGGCCGCCGGCGGCATCCGTGTTTCTCGAGGGCGCCCGGGTGCTTCTCGGCGGCGCTGTGGCGTTGAACGGTTATCTGGCACGGCTGCCCGGGTTCTTTCCGGTGCCGAAGGCCGCGTGGGGGTGGCTGGCGCTCGGATGCGCTTTCCTCGGGGCCTATGCTCTGGCGGGCCGGGCGGGGGCCCTCCGGGCCCTTTGGCCCGTAGGGCCGGGGGCAGGCAGGATTTCCCGGCTGCCTCGCCCTGCCTATCTCGCCGGGGCGGCGCTCGCCGTACTCGGGGGGCTTGTTTTCTCGGCCGCCGCTCGCGAGCAACCCTTCTCGTTCACGGTCCTCGCTGCGCGGCAAGGATTTGTCGCCCTGGCTCGCATGCCGGGCCGGGCCCCCGTGTTGTTCAACACGGGCGGCGGCCGGTCGGGCCGCGGCGTCTTTTGGCTCACGCTTCCCTATTTGCGCTCCCAGGGCGTTCGGCGCTTGAGCGGCTTGGTCTTGCATTCCCTTTCTGCCGCCGACGCGGGCGGCCTTGCGGTGCTGGGCCGGCAGGTAGAGGTGGGTAGGGTCTTCGTGCCTGCGAAGGACGCAAAACGCGCGGCCGCCGTGGACCCTTCCGTCGGACGGAGGATGAGCGTTTATCGCCTCCGCGAGTCGCTGCAGCTTGAACCCGGGACAGGAGTCGCGCAGCGCGTAGCGCCTTTTGCATGGATGTTCTCCGGCCGGTCCGTCAGGATCGCTGTGCTCATGTCTGCTCGAGCTTCCGGCGCCCTCGGCCTGCGAAATCAAGGGGGCTGTTTCGATGCGGTCGTCTTGGCTGCCGGCTCAAGCGGCGAACGCAAGGGTCCGTGGGCGTCCTACGCGAAGCGGTGCCCCGAAACGGTCATGGTCACCGCCGACAAGAAGGGGGATGGCGGCTTTCTTCGAGGGCTCGGGTTAAGGAGTTTCGCGACATCGGCGTGCGGTATGGTTCGGCTCATCGAGTCGCCGGCCGGGCAGGTTGCGGTCGAAACCTTTCTCCCCTGTTCCTCGCTGCACGTTTGACAGGGGGGGAGGCCCTGTGCTATCATGCCCAAAATGTCGTATCCCTCGGTGAAATCTCCGCTTAGACTATCTGGGAAGTGAGGCCAAGGCTATGAAGCGTCCCATCCTGTGGGGTTTCGCTGTGCTGTGCCTGCTCCTCGCGGCGGTTCTGTCTGCCGAGGCTTATGCGTTCTGGATCTGGTCCCCCGAAACCAAAACTTTCGTGAATCCCGAGGGAACCGTGCAGGACACGGCGGAGGAGCAGTTCACCTACGCCATGAAGCTCTATTCCAATGGGGAGACGGGTGAGGCCGTCAAGGAATTGTCGAAGCTTCTCAAAGAGTATCCCACCTCCACGACCGCGCCCAAGGCGCAATTCCAGCTTGCGGTCCTGCACGAAGATGCCGGCTCGCCGTACAAAGCTTTTGAAGCGCACCGGGACTTGTGGCGCACGTATCCCCAAAGCGATCAGTTGGACGAGTCGCTGAAGCGCGCTTTCCAGATCGGCAATGTGTTTCTCTCCGGCAAGAAAGGCAAGGTGCTCGGCTTGGCGGTGGTGCCGGTCCTGCCGCGCGCGGAGGAAGTGTTCTCGGAAATCGGGACCTGGGCGCCTTACTCGGAGTGGGGTGACCGGGCCCAGTTCTCCTTGGGGCTAGCGCGCAAGCAAATGGCGAAGTACCAGGAAGCCATCCAGGCCTTCCAGGACCTCGTCGACCGATACCCCAGAAGCGAGTTCGTCCCGGACGCGCGCTATCAGATGGCGGAGTGCACCCTGCTTTACAGCGCGCAGGGGGAGCGCGACGACCGCGTCTTCCAGCAAGCCCAGAGCCGCTTCGACACGTTCCTCAAGCAGTACCCTGGAAGCTCCTCCTTCGAGAAAGCGCAGGCGCTCAAGCGCGAGGTCGAAGAGCGCAAGGCGGAGAAGGATTTTCTCATCGGCAAGTACTACGAAGATCGTCATTACCTAGACAGCGCGCGCATTTATTACGAGGGCGTGGCGGCCGAGTACGCGGACACCGCGTGGGGCAAGCGAGCGGCCGAGCGGCTCGAGAAGCTGAAATCTCCGGAGAAGTTTTGGCGGGACCGCGAGGAAGTGCTGGCGAAGGACCTTGCCTCCCTCGAGCAGAAGGAGCGCGCGCTGGCCCAGCGCGAGCGCGACGTGACCGGCCAGCCGATCCAGGGCCGCGAGCGGGAGCTCCTGAACGCCGAGAAAAAGAGCATCGTGCAGGACGAGCAGGCCCTGCGCCGCAAGCTCCAGAAGTTCAAGACGACCAAGGTGCAAGAGTTTCGCAGCCGCCAGAAGGCGCTGGACCGGGAGGGGCAGGCGCTCAGGGAGAAGCACAAGACCCTCAAGCAAAAGGCCAAACTTCTCAAGCGTAACCCTTCTCCCGACTTGAACCGCGCCATCGAGCGCTGGCAGGATTCGCTGGCGGCCGAAGAGTTGTCGCTTGCGCGCCGGCGCGGCGAGCTTGAAAACCTGCGCCGCGCGTGGGGCGTTGGGCCGAACCTTCAAGAGATCGTCGGGGGGTGGGTGAGCGGCCGGCCGAGCCCCGAGCGGCGGGTCGAAAAGCTGCTGCAGTACAGAGCGCACGATCTGGCCTCGATCGGCAAGAAGCGCCATCGCATCCGGGTGGCGAAGCGCTCCCTGTACCGCGAGCGGGAAACCCTGGAGCATGCCCAGCGCGCAATCGATCTCGAGCTCATCAACCTTGTTCTGGACAAGAAGGAGTTCCGCCACGCTTTGGCGCGCGGCCCTTCGGGCCTCGAGCGAAAGCGGCTGGCTCTGGAGGAGGAAGAGAGGCGTCTCGCCTTTCTGGAAGAGCGTCTCGCGGTCCGCCGCCACATGCTCGGGTTAGAGGCCGGAGCCCTGCGCTTTCCCGCCGAGCGGGGAGTGAGGTTGGAAGCTTTGATCCGCGAGCGCGAACTCCGCCGCCGTCATCTGGCGCGGGCCGTGCGCGCCAAGCGCGCCGAGATTCAGTCGACCCACAATGCCTTCGAGATGGCGTTCGAGTCATTGCCTGCACAGGTCCTGCCCGTGATCACGGCCGACAGTCCGCAGCGCGATTCCCGCCAGGCGCGCAAAGCCTTGAAGGACCTCGAGCGGCGCGTGCGCCAGGGCATCGACGAAATCCGTGACCGCAAGAGGGCCAAGCAGAAGAGAATTGCCGACCTGGCCGAGGTGTTGCGCGAAGCCCGCCGGGAGAGGCGGCCCAGGATCCTGGAAGCCGGGCACAAGATCGCCCGGCCCGGCTTCGTGTTCTTGGAGTTAACGAAGGCCTTTTTCGTGGGTGTTGAGGAGGAAGAGACGCGCGTCGATCAGCAAGCCCGCCGGGACACGCGGCACGTGACGGAGGAATGGCGGGGCCAGATTCAGGCCCTGCGCGAAGCCATTGCCTTGGAGAATGTGATGATCGCCGCGCGCGCGTTTGAAGTGCGCACGGCCGAGAATGAGCTGCTCAAATTGCGCGCCGAGACGATGGGGAATCGGCCAACGGAAGTCCGAAGTATCCTGCCGGCCACGCCTCGGGGGTTCGTGAACCAGGCGCACAGCCAGGCCGCTTTGCATATGTCGACCGATGCTGAGAAGGGGGTCTTGATCGACCGGCTCGACCGGGAAACGCGCACCTTGGCCGAACTGGAGCGAGAGTTGCGCAATGTGAACATGGACCTTGCGGCTGCGCGCGCCCAGCGCCTGCGTCGAGCGCGGCCCCAGGCGGAGCCGCCCGGTGCCCCCGCTCCGGCAGCGCCGCGCGTCGCCCCTGCCGAGCGGCGCGCTCGGGCAGGGCATTCTCTGGCGCGTTTTGAACGCGTTTTTGCGGCCAAGCGCGCGCGTTTCGAGCGCGCACGCCTGGGGCTGGAGCGCGAGCTGGCTCAAGTTTACCGGACTTCTCCGGATGCGTCTTTGCGCGAGTCTATCCGCGTTGAGGAGCGGAAGCTCTTTAGCAAGTTGGACCGCCTGCGCGATCACGAGCGCGAGACCTCGCAGTCCATCCTCAAACTGCTTGATGAGGAGCAAGCGCTTTTGGGCCGGGAGCGCGAGCTCGTGGCCCAAAAGATCGACCGCTTCGAGCAATCCATGTCGCAGCGGTCCGTCGCGGATTCGGCCGCGAGCAGCTGGCGCTCCCGCGTGAGCGGAGAGCGCGAGCGGCTTGCGACGCGCCTCACCTCCCTGGACCGGGCCTCAGGCCTTGCCCAACGGGAGAGGCGCCAGATGTTGGAAGCGCGAGGAGACGTGGCGCGGTGAACGGTCGTCGGCTCCTGGCCCTGGGGGTTCTGAGCCTCGCCGGCCTCCTTGCCGGCTGCGGCTACACCAACAAGACGACCTTGCCGAGGGAAATCCGGACGATCGTGGTTCCAACCTTTGAAGACCGCATTCCCCAGGAGGTGGAGTTCACCCATCAAGCCGGCCTGCCCGTCGATGTCACGAATGCCGTGATCGACCGGCTGCTCTTCGACGGCAACCTTCGGGTGGTGGATGAGAAGGACGCGGACGTGACGCTCGTGGGCAAGATCATCCGTTTTGACCAGGAACCCACGCGCTTCAACGAGCAGGAACGCGTGGAAGAGTACCGCCTCATCATCACCGCGCGCGTCACCCTTTTGGACAACCGCACCCAGAAACCGCTGTGGATTGAGCCGAACCTCAGCGGCGACATCGAGTTTTTCCTTGAAGGCTCGCGGGCCATGGGCCAGAGGCGCGCCGTGGAGGATGCCATCAAGGAAATCGCGCGCAACATCGTGGACCGCATCGTCGAGGATTGGTGAGGGTGGGTGGAACGGCCGGTTCTTCTTGTCCTGGGCGTTCGGCACAAGCGGCAGGCGGCGGCCCAGGAAGCTCTCGCCACTTGGGACAAGCACCTCGCCGCCCGGCCTGAAGCGTGGGTTCGCCTCCTCGCTGACCCCGGTTGCGCGGCCCGCATCCTCGAGCAGGCGCGCACCTACCCGCTGGGCGCCGAGCGGCAGCTCGTTTGGGTGGAGGAGGCCGACCGCCTTCACGCCGCCGACCAAGCGCACCTCACGACCTACCTTGAGCATCCCGCCCCTTTCAGCATGATCGTGCTGGCCGCCGATTCCTGGGACCGCCGCACGGCGTTCTATAAAGCCATAGCCGCCAAGAAATGGGTGCTTTCCTGCGAAGAAGAAGGAACAGGCTCGAGCGCTCAGGAGTTTGACCGGTGGGCGCGAGCGCGAGCCATTCGCCTGGAGGAAGGTGCTCGCCGCTACCTGGCCGGCCAGCTCGAGCTTTCCCCCGATCTTCTCCCCGACCTCCAAGCCCGCCTGGAACTCTTCGCGGAGCCGGGCCAGGCGCTCCAGGAGGCGGCGGCGAGAGCGCTGGCTCCGGAAACGGTGGCGACCGACGCCTTCGCTCTTTTGGATGACTTTTTTTCAGGCAGGCCCGCCGAGGGCGTCAAGCGGTTGCGCTCGCTCTCGCGGCGCTCGGAGGAGTGGACAGAGCTGGTAGGAGCCATCCACTGGTCGGCGCGGCGCATGTGGATCGCCGCGCGCCTTCACGCCCACGTTTCTCCGGTTGGCCTGGCTCGCGAGCTGGGCGTTTCCCCCTCCCGGGCTCGCGAGCTGGCCGAGCGCGCTCAAAGGCTGGGGCGCGGGAAAATTGAGCGGCTGATTGAAGAGCTCTCGGAGATCGACGCGGCGTTTAAAGTGAGCAGCCCGAACGCGGCCGAGCGGCTGGAGTTCCTGTTGATGTCGTTGAGCGTTACGCCAAAAGGCGCATGAAGCGGGAGACTTTGCGGCTGGCGCGCCGGCGCGGGATCACGCCGACATGGGCCGCGCGGCTGTACTTGCCGATGACGGCAGGCAGGAGCTTCTGGGCGGCTGCGCGGTCAGTCTTGGCAAGCTCATAGAGCTTGAGCGAGAGGTTCTCCAGTTCCGTTTGCGCATGCTGGTTGCGCACGTGGCGCCGGGCGTCCTGGCGCATCCGCTTGGCTGCAGAGGGTAAGTTCGGCATAAGGGCCGACAGGCTAGCACAACTTCTTTATCATGTCAAAACCTTCTCATTCTCCAGGCGCGCGCGGCGCGAGAGCCGGCTCGCCGCATCTGACTGATTTACACGGCGCCCCGGCCGAAGAGGGGTCTGTCTTCGCGGGCCCGGCGAGCGAGAAGCTCGCGCTCCTGAAGCACGCCCGCCAAGTGGGGTCCTTGACGCTCGCCAGCCGCGTGGTCGGCATGTTTCGCGACATCGTCAATGCGGGCCTCTTCGGCACCGGCATGGTGTGGGACGCGTTCGTCTACGCCTTCATGATTCCCAACTTCCTGCGGGGTCTCGTGGCCGAGGGGGCGCTCTCGAGCGCCTTCATTCCGGTGTACGCTCAGGTCAGGAAGGAGGGCGGCCCTCAAGCCGCCTTTCGCTTCGGCCGGCTGATCTTAAACGGGCTGGCCATCGCCTGGCTCGGCGCGCTCGCCCTCGTGTACCTCGCCCTGGCGTGGGTCCCGCAGGCGTTTGGTTTAAGCCCCAAGCTCGCGCTCGCGATCGAGCTCCTTCGGGTCGTCTTCCCCTACATTGTATTTCTGTCGCTGGCGGCCGTGTGCATGGCGATGCTCAACTCGGAAAACCACTTTGTCATTCCCGCGCTGTCTCCCTGCCTGATGAATTTCATCTGGCTCCTCGCCGTCGGGGTGGCCTGTCCGCTGGCGGGTGGCAGCCTCGAGCGGCAGGCCTTTGTGTTGGCCGCGATCGTCTCGGTGGGGGGCTTGATTCAGCTTGTCTTGAACGGCGGGGCGCTCTCGCGGCGGGGATTCCGGTGGCGTTGGGAATGGAAGCACGATGACCCGCTCGCCGGGCGGTTCTTCGCGCTCCTGGCCCCAGCTGCTCTCGGCTATGCCATTACCCAGGTGAACCTGTTCATCGATCTCTCGTTCGGATTTTTCCTGGGTGACGGCGCGAGTTCCAGTCTTTGGTACGGCAACCGGCTCATGCAGTTTCCCATGGGAATTATCTCGATCGCCATGGCCACGGCGCTCTTCCCGCTCTTGAGCCGCGCCGCGGCCTCGCGGGATCATGTGCAGCTTGAGGAGACCCTGACCTTCTCGCTCAAGACCGTGTTCCTCATCATCTTGCCGGCCAGCGCCGGCCTGATCGTCCTCTCGGAGCCCATCATGCGGGTGCTCTTTGAGCGCGGGCGCTTTGACGAGGTGTCCACGCTGCGGGCGTCCCGCGTGCTGGTTTGCTACGCCATCGGCCTTTTTGCGCACTCTGGATCCAAGCTCCTGCGCGCCGCGTTTTATTCCCTGCAAGACGTGAAGATGCCGGTGCGCGTCGGCGCCGCCGCGGTGACGCTCAACGTGGTGTTGAACCTCATCCTCATGCGCTATCTGGCGGAAGCGGGCCTGGCGCTCGCCACCACCTTGAGCGGGATCTTCGAGTTCGCCGTCTTGATGGTGCTCCTCAAAGCGAAGATTCACTTCCCGGGTGCGAGGGCCCTGGCGCGCGTTTCCCTGCAGGCCCTTGCGGCGAGCGCGGTGATGGCGGCGCTCGTGACGGTCTTGTTCGACTGGATGTCTGCGCGCCTTGCGCCGATGGGCTTCTGGGGCGAGGCCCTGGCGCTCGCCGCAGTCATGGCTCTGGGCGCCGCGGCCTACGCGGGGCTGGCGCGGCTTTTCGGCGTGCGCGAGCTGGCGCGTGCCGTCCAAACGTTGTCCAGAAAGGCGCCGTGAAGGACCTAAAGGAAACCGTGCGCGCTCTGCCCCACCGGCCGGGCGTTTACCTGTTCAAAGACAAGGATGCGGGGGTGCTGTACATCGGCAAGGCCGCGGACCTGCGCAAGCGCGTGGCTTCCTATCTGACCCAGCGTTGGAATAGCCCCAAGCTCGAGGCCATGACGGGCAAGATTGCCTCCGTGGATTGCGTGGAGACGCCGACCGAGGTGGAGGCGCTGCTGCTCGAAGCGCACCTCGTCAAAGAGCTCGAGCCCCGATACAACACGATGCTGCGGGACGACAAGAGCTACCCGCTCTTGAAGATCTCCGGCGAGCGGTTTCCGCGCCTCTCGCTTGCGCGCCGGCAGCCGGGGCACCCGCTGAAAGCGGGTCGGCTGGCAAGTCCCCGAAGGTCGACAGACCGGAGGTGGGGGCGCCGCGGGCAAGACCGGCGCGCCTCTTACTACGGCCCCTTTACGGACGCCAAACTCTTGCGGGAGGCGATCCGCATCATCAACACGATCTTCCCGCTGCGCAAGTGCCAACCGCTCCCCAAGCGGGAGTGCCTGTATTATCATCTGCACCAGTGCCTGGCTCCCTGCATCAAGCCCGACGTGAAGCCAGAGTACGACCGCGTGGTCGGAGAGGTGAAGCGCTTTTTGGCGGGCGGCAAGAAAAGCTTGATCGAGTACCTCACGGAGCGCATGGAGGAGGCGGCCGGGGAGCTTCGCTTTGAAGACGCTCAGATGTTTAAAGAGCAGCTTGACGCGCTCTCGCGCCTGCGCCGCCGCCGGTTCCATCCCGCACAGCCCCCCGGCCGTGCGGTGGCGCTCTCAGCCACCCAGGAGTTGAAGTCCGTCTTTCGGCTCAAACGGCTTCCCGAGCGCATCGTCTGCTTCGACGTGTCCAACGTGCAGGGCGCTTACGCGACCGCCTCGCGCGTGAGCTTTTACCGCGAGCTGCCCGACAAGAACGAGTACCGCCGCTACCGCATCCGCACGGTGCGGGGCATCGACGACTACGCCATGATCCGCGAAGTCGTGACGCGCATGATCTGCGGCCTGCGGGAAGGGCGGGAAGCGTTTGATCCCGATCTCCTGCTGATCGACGGGGGCAGGGGGCACTTGTCCTCGGCCCTGCGGGCCATGAAGGCGGAGGGCTACGAGGGCCCTCTCGTGGTGGCCATTGCGAAACGCTTCGAGCACCTGTACACTTCTCACTCACCGGGGCCGGTCGTGCTGGAGCGGGATTCCTCGGCCCTTCGGCTGCTCATCCGCGTGAGGGACGAGGCGCACCGTTTCGCGGTCAGCTACCATCGCTTGTTGCGCTCCAAGGGCTTGCAGGCGTCACTCCTGGACCACATTCCGGGCGTGGGCGAGGAACGCAAGCGGCAACTTTTGCGCGCGTTCGGGTCCGTGGAGGCGATTCGCGACGCCGAACCGGCCGTGCTGGCGAGACTGCACGGCATGAATGCGGCGATCGCGCACCGGGTCAGTTCCTATCTCGCGCGGGCATCGGGAAGTGCGGCGTAATGGAGCGGGTACGATGAACGAATCTCTGGTCCGTCTGAAGGAAACAATTGAGCGTGTCCGCGCCAAGCTGCAGGAGTTGGTGCGCTTCGTCGATCTCGACGGCAAGCGCGCGGAAATCGACCGCCTCAACGTGGAAATGGCGCGGGAGGGCTTTTGGTCAAGCCGCGAGCAAGCGCAAAAGGTGGTCGAGTCCCTGAAGGATCTCAAGGCCCTGGCGCAGCCGGTGGAGGAGACTCAGCGGAGCGTGAGCGAGCTCAGTGAGCTCAGCGAGCTCTTGCGGGACGATGAGGAAGCCGGTTGCAAGGATCTGGAAGAAGAGGCGCGGCGACTCGAAGCGCGCGTCGATGCGCTGAGCTTCCAGCGCCTGATGTCGGGCCCGCTGGATCGCTCGGGCGCGATCGTCAGCATCAACGCGGGGGCGGGGGGCACGGAGTCCTGCGACTGGGCCAGCATGCTCCTACGCATGTATAGCCGCTGGGCGGAGCGCAGGGGGTTCAGCGTGAGCCTGGTGGACGTGATGCCGGGGGAGGAAGCCGGGATCAAGAACGCCACCTTTTTTGTGCGCGGCGCTTACGCCTATGGATACCTCAAGGCCGAGCGCGGGGTGCACCGGCTTGTGCGCATCAGCCCCTTTGACGCCAACAAGCGCCGGCACACCTCGTTCGCTTCCCTCGACGTCATTGCGGAGGTGGAGGACGCCCTCGAGGTGGAGTTGAAGGAGAGCGACATCCGCATGGACACCTACCGCGCCGGCGGCGCCGGCGGCCAGCACGTCAACAAGACCTCTTCGGCCGTCCGCTTGACGCACGTTCCGTCGGGCATCGTGGTCCAGTGCCAGAACGAGCGCTCGCAGTTTCAAAACCGCCAAACCGCGTTGAAGGTCTTGAAAGCGCGGCTTTATGAGAAGCGCCTGCGGGACGACGAGGAGAAGCTTCGAAAGGAGTACGGCGAGAAGAAGGAGATCGCCTGGGGCAGCCAGATCCGTTCCTACGTGTTCCAACCCTACAAGATGGTCAAAGATCTTCGCTCGGGCGTCGAGACCTCGGACGTGGACGGGGTCATGGACGGGGACTTGGACGGTTTCATGGAAGCGTATTTGAAGAGTTTAGGCACCTTAGGGGAATCGTAACGTGGTGAACTTCCTGCTCCGGAAAATCATGGGCACGCAGAACGAGCGCGCTCTTCGCCGCGTGCGGCCCGTCGTGGCCCAGGTGAGCGCCTTGGAACCCGCCATCGAAAAGCTCTCCGATGAGGAGCTGAAAGCCAAGACCGCAACGTTTCGAGATCGCCTGCGAAAAGGGGAGTCACTCGACCAGATCCTCGTCGAAGCGTTTGCCGTGGTGCGCGAGGCCTCCCGGCGCACGCTCAAGATGCGGCACTTCGACGCGCAGATCCTGGGCGGGATGGTGTTGCATCAGGGGAAGATCGCCGAGATGGCGACCGGGGAAGGCAAAACCTTGGTGGCCACCCTGCCGGTCTATCTCAATGCGCTGGCGGGCCGTGGCGTTCACGTGGTGACCGTGAACGACTACCTGGCCCGCCGCGACCGCACCTGGATGGGGCCGGTGTACGAGTTTCTGGGCCTCTCGATCGGCGTGATCCAGCACGGCATGAGCCCTGTGGCCCGCAAGGCCTCCTACGCGTGCGACGTCACCTACGGCACCAACAACGAGTTCGGCTTCGACTACCTGCGGGACAACATGGTTCCCGACCTCCAAGAAAAAGCGCAGCGCCCCCTTCACTACGCGATTGTCGATGAAGTCGATTCCATTCTCATCGACGAGGCGCGCACTCCCCTCATCATTTCGGGCCCCGCCGAGGAATCCACCGACACCTACTACCAGGTCGACCGCGTGATCCCGCGACTGGCGGTGGAGACGGATTTCAAGGTGGACGAAAAGCACCACACGGTTACTTTGACAGAGGACGGCATCCACCACTGCGAGAAGCTGCTGGAGGTGCCGAACCTCTACGAGGACGTTCACATCGACTTGATTCATCACGTCGACCAGGCGCTGCGCGCCCATCATCTCTTCAAGCTGGACGTGGACTACGTCGTGCAGGACGGCAAGGTGGTCATCGTGGACGAGTTCACCGGCCGCCTGATGCCCGGCCGGCGCTTCTCCGACGGGCTGCACCAGGCGCTCGAGGCCAAGGAGAAGGTGCAAATCGAGCGCGAAAACCAGACGCTCGCCACCATCACGTTCCAGAATTATTTCCGCATGTACAAGAAGCTCAGTGGCATGACCGGCACGGCGGAGACGGAAGCCGTCGAGTTTGAGAAAACGTACAAGTTAAATGTAGTCGTGATTCCCCCCAACCGCACGCTCGTCCGCACCAATCACCCGGACTCGATCTACAAGACGGAGCACGAGAAGTTCGAGGCGGTGGTGAACGAGGTCGTCGAGCTGCACCGCCAGGGCCGGCCCGTTTTGATCGGCACGGTGTCGATCCAAAAGTCCGAGCGCTTGTCGCACATGTTCACCCGGCGCGGATTGATCCATAGCGTGCTGAATGCCAAACAGCACGAGCAGGAGGCTGAGATCATCGCGCGCGCAGGCCAGGACGGGGCCCTCACCATCGCCACCAACATGGCGGGCCGCGGCACGGACATTCTTCTGGGGCCCGGGGTCGCCCAAAAGGGCGGTCTGCACGTGCTGGGCACCGAGCGGCATGAAGCGCGCCGCATCGACAACCAGCTGCGGGGCCGTTCCGGCCGCCAGGGCGACCCCGGCTCTTCAAGGTTTTACCTCGCGCTGGAGGATGAGCTCATGCGCATCTTCGGCTCCGACCGCATCAAGGGCCTGATGGAGCGGCTGGGGATGGAGGAAGGCCAGCAGATCGAGCACCCTCTGGTCTCGCGGGCGATCGAGAGCGCCCAAAAGCGCGTCGAAATCCCCAACTTCGAGATCCGCAAGCACCTGCTCGAGTATGACAACGTGATGAGCCGCCAGCGCGAGATCATTTATGAAGAGCGCAACCGGATTCTGGCTGAGCAGGGCTTGAAGGAGCACGTGCTGGAGATGCTTGAGGACGTCGTCGAGAAAATGGTGACGGACTTCATGTCCAAGGGGGAGGACGGGCAGGGCGATGAGGAAGGCTTGTGGAAGGCCCTGGAACTCAAGTTCGCCGTCCGATTTGCCGACTGCCGGGGCAAGTTTAGCGAGCCGCAGCACTTCCTCGATGAGGCCCTCGAGCGGCTGAAGGCGGCGTTCGACGCGCGCGAGCGCGAGTTCGGGCCCGAGTTGAGCCGCTACCTCATCAAATCCATTCTGCTCCAGTTGATCGACAGCAAGTGGAAGGAGCACCTGCACGGGGTCGACGAGCTGCGCGAGGGCATCGGCCTGCGCGCGTACGGCCAGCGGGACCCGCTGGTGGAGTATCAGCACGAAGCCTTCGACATGTTTGAGGGCATGACGCAGGCGATCAAGGAGGAGGCGGTCGAGTTCCTCCTCAAGGTGAGGCCCGTGCGCGCGGAGCGCGTCGAGACCGCCCTGGCCCGCACCGAGCAGGCGTTTGAGCACCCGGACGCCAGCGCGGCCTCTGCACTCGCCACGGCCGGGGACACGTCGGCGACTGCCCATGCGCTCGGTCCCGGCGTCCGGGAGCGCGCGCCGGAGCCTGTGCGTAACGCCCAAAAGGTCGGCCGCAACGATCCCTGCCCGTGCGGCAGCGGGAAAAAGTACAAGAAATGTCATGGAGGCTGAACTCGCAGCCTTCCTTTTCTCGAACCCATGTCTCTAGCTGTCCTCACAGGATTCCTGTCTTTTCTCGCATTCCCCCCTGCGGCGCTGGATGTCGTCGCGTGGTTGGCGCTCGTTCCGCTCCTCTCGACTTTGCGCCGCGCCCCCTCGTGGCGCCGGAGCTTCGCTCTGGCCTACGCGGCGGGGTCTGTGTTCTTTGCGCTCTCTAACCTCTGGCTGCATGAGGTCACGTGGGCCGGCGTGGCATTTGCTGGGCTCTTCTACCCGCTCTTTTGGGCGCTGTGGGGCCTGGCGGCGACGGCGCTGCAACGCGGACAGTCACCCGGAGTCGCCCCGGGCTGGCCGCTGGTGCTGGCGGCGACGTCCGCGCTGACCGGCGCGCTCCC
>CAZPNG010000155.1:0-5730 GCA_964587845.1 uncultured bacterium
TCATCCCGAGGCGCGCTCCTTTTACGGCCTTGAGCGGTTGTGGGGCGAGGGCGCGAGCGTAGAGGTGAAGACCGAGTGAGCCACCCGGAACTCGTGCGCTTCATTCAAGCCGCTTCGGCAGCGGTCGTCGGGCAGGCGGGAAAAGAGCTGCCCGGAGATTTCAGCTTTCAGGTGATTCCCACCAAGACCCGGGATCACGGGGACCTGGCCACCAACGCGGCGTTCAAACTGGCCACCGTCCTAGGCGCTGACACCCGGGGATGCGCGGACAAACTGGTGATTGTGCTCCAGAGCACGGGCGGCTACGCCACCTTGGTCGAACGCCAGGAGATCGCAGGCCCCGGATTCGTCAATTTTTTCCTCAAGAAAGGCGCGGCGTTTGGAGTCTTGAAGGAGGCCTTCGAGCAGGGCCCTGAGTTCGGCCGCTCCAAGGCGCTCGCCTCCGAGCGGGCGCTCTTCGAGTTTGTGAGCGCGAACCCCACGGGGCCGCTCACGGTGGCGCACGGCCGGCAAGCCGTGCTAGGCGACGCGCTGGCCGGCCTGTGGGCGTGGGCAGGGGCCAAGGTCGAGCGCGAGTACTACGTCAATGACATGGGGCGGCAGAGCCGGCTGCTCGCCGAAAGCCTGTGGGCGCGATACCAGGAGTTGATGGGTGAGTCCGTGCCCTTTCCCGAAGAGGGATACCACGGCGATTATCTGAAGGCGCTCGCCGAGGACGTGCGCAGGGAGAAGGGCGACGCCTACCGGGGGCGCAAGGACGCCGAGGCCCTTGCTTACTTTACCCAATTCGCGCAAAACACGATCCTGGACGGAATCCGCCGGGACCTTGAGCGCGCGCGCGTGAAGTTCGACCGCTATTTCCACGAATCCACCCTGCACCAGGGGGCCGTCGATCAGGCGCTCGGGGCGCTGCGCGCCCAGGGCCATCTCTACGATCAAGACGGGGCGGTGTGGTTTCGCTCCACGCCCTTCGGGGATGACAAGGACCGCGTGGTGCGCAAGTCGACGGGCGAACTCACCTACCTGGCTCCGGACCTCACGTATCACGACCAGAAATTCAAGCGGGGCTACACGCGCCTGGTGAACCTCTGGGGCCCGGACCATCACGGCTATGTGCCGCGCCTGAAGGCGAGCTGCGCTGCGCTGGGGCACCCGGCGGACCGGCTCACGGTGCTGATTGTGCAACTTGTCACCCTCTCGAGGCGGGGGCAGCCCGTTCGGATGTCCACGCGCGCAGGGGAGTTCGTGACGCTGGCCGAACTCCTCGAGGAGGTGGGCGTGGATGCCACGCGGTTTTTCTACCTCCTGCGCCGCCTGGAAAGCCATCTCGATTTCGATCTCGAGCTTGCGAAGGAAAAGTCTCAGGACAACCCCGTTTATTACCTTCAGTACGCTCACGCGCGCATCTGCAGCATCCTGCGCAAGTCGCCGGTTGCGGCGGCCTCTGAGGTGGAGCTCGAGCGGCTTGGCAATGAAGAGGAGCTTGCGCTCGCCAAGCTGCTGGTGCAGTTCCCCGAAACCATCGTGCGGGCGGCCAGGCAGTTCGAGCCCTACCCGGTGGTGGACTACCTGCGCGAGGTGGCTGCAAAGTTCCATCAGTTCTATTCTCTGCACCGCGTGGTGAGTGACGATCAACCCCTCATGATGGCGAGGCTTCTGGTTTGCAAGGCCACGCAAACTGTCCTGGCCAACGGCCTTTCGCTCTTGGGCGTTTCGGCGCCCGAGTCGATGTGATCTCATCATGTGGCCGGTGTTGGTAGGGCCGACCGGGGTTGGGAAAAGCGAGATCGCCGTCGAGCTGGCCCGGGAGCACGGCTGGGAGATCATCTCCTGCGACGCCATGCTCGTGTACCGCGGCTTCGACATCGGCACGGCCAAGCCCTTGCCATCAGACCGCGCTGAAATTGCCCACCATCTGATCGACATTCGCGACCCTTGGGAATCCTACTCCTCGTTCGACTTTTGGGAGGACGTGCGCGCGGCCCTTCATTCGCTCTCTCGCCAAAAGAAGCTAGCTGTGCTCGTGGGGGGGACTGGGCTTTACCTTCATATCCTGAGAAACGGGCTAGCCCCTTCTCCCGGGCCCCGCTCGGAGTTCCGGGAGCGGTTGCAAGAGCGTGCGGCGCGGGAGGGCACCCGAGCCCTCTGGCGGGATCTTGAATCGCGCGATCCGCAGGCCTCAAGCGCGATTCATCCCAACAACGTCAAGCGGGTGATCCGGGCCCTCGAGGTCCTGGAGTTTTCAGGCAAGCCCAAGAGTGCGTGGGACGGCGAGTCGCAAGGCCTGGCCGCTAGAGGGTTCAGTTTGGCCTTTGTGGGCTTGGAGCGGGAGCGCTCGGAGCTGGAAGCGGGCCTGGAAGCGCGCATGGCGCGCATGTTCGAGGAGGGGTTTGTGGACGAGGTGCGCCGCCTGATGGAAGTTCCGTGGAGCCCGACAGCGCGGGAAGCCATCGGCTACGCGGAGGTACGCTCCTTCCTGGAAGGGAGCGCAACGCTCGAGGAGGCGCGCGCGCAAACGCTGGCGCGCACGCGCCGGTTGGTCAAGAAGCAGAGGACCTGGTTTCGCGCCATGCCGGACATCACCTGGGTGCCGGCCCGCGGGGGGGCAGGAGCCGTGGCGGCGGCCTTGGCGGCTTTGCGGTGAGCGAGCGGGCCGTTCTGGTCTTCGTCAAAGAGTCGGGCCCCCGGCGCGAGGCCGACCGCCTCAGGGAGGAAGAAGAGAAGGCCGAGTTTGAACACCTCGTGCGGTCCGCAGGCGTGCAGGTGGCCGCCTTTGAGGACGTCCCGTTGCGGGCCGTTCACCCGGCGCACTACATCGGCCGGGGCAAGGTGGACGAGCTCGCCGTCCGGGCGCGCGAGTGCACCGCCAAGGTTTTGATCTTCAACATCGACTTGTCCGCGGTCCAGAACCGCAACCTCGAGCGCGACACGCGCTTGAAGACGATCGACCGCACCCGCCTGATCCTCGACATCTTCGCCCGCCGCGCGCGCTCGCGGGAGGGCCAGCTTCAAGTCGAGTTCGCGCAACTCACGTACTTGATGCCGCGGCTCTCGGAGGTCTGGGAAGAGCTCTCGCGCCTGGGCGGCGGCATCGGGACGCGCGGACCCGGCGAGCAGAAGCTGGAGGTGGACCGGCGCCGCATCCGCGACCGGATCAGCAAACTGAAGGCCGATCTGGAGAAAACCCGTAGGCACCGGGCGCTCTTGCGACAGTCCCGCCGGCGCAAAGCGTTTCAAACCGCGGCGCTGGTGGGCTACACCAACGCGGGAAAATCGACCCTCCTCAACGCCCTGACGCGCGCAGAGGTGTACGTGGCGGATCAACTGTTCGCCACCCTCGACCCAACCGTGCGCAACCTGGCCCTGTCGAACGGCCGCCGCGCGCTGCTCACCGACACGGTCGGGTTCCTGACGGACCTGCCTGCCGACCTTGTCGATGCCTTCCGGGCCACGCTCGAAGAGGTCGCGGAAGCGGACTTGCTGGTGCACGTGCTGGACGTGTCCAATCCCGCGTACGAGGCGCACAAGAAGGCGGTGGAAACCATCTTGTCCAAGATCGGGGCGGGCGACAAGCCCGTGCTGCTGGTTCTCAATAAGGCGGACCGCTTGCTTCCTGCCGAACGCTCCGCTCTTCGCCAGGTCTTCCCGGAGGGCGTCCTGATTTCCGCAAAGGAAGGAGAGGGCTTGGCCGTCCTGCGCGAGCGGCTCGAGCGCGGGCTGAGCGCTCCGACTGATGAAAGCGCGAGACAAACGGGTGAAAAAAAGTGAAAATAGAATCGGAGGGACATCGTGTGAAGACGAGCGTGCTTTATGGGACCGTAGCCGTTTGGCTTGCCACAGGAGGTGTCGCCATGGCGGTCGAGGTGACCTCGGCGGCTTTTTCCAACCAGGGAACGATTCCCAGGCAATACACATGCGACGCGCAGGATGCCTCTCCGCCCCTCGCGTGGACCGGGACACCGGACGGCGCGAAAAGCTTGGCCCTGATCTCCGATGATCCAGACGCCCCGGCCGGAACCTGGGTGCACTGGGTGTTGTACAATCTGCCGCCGGAGTCGGCCGGCCTTGAGGAAAACCTTGCCAAAACCGCCGAGCTGCCGAACGGCGCGCGCCAGGGCATGACGGACTTCCGCCGCGTGGGCTACGGCGGGCCTTGCCCGCCTCCCGGAAAGCCGCACCGGTATTTCTTCAAAGTCTATGCGCTGGATCAGATGCTGGACCTGCCGGAGAACGCCACGAAAGCAGATGTCGAACAAGCCATGCGCGGCCATATCCTGGCCCAAGGCGAGCTGGTCGGCCTCTACGGCCGCTGATCGACCTTGAAGGGCATCAAGATCCTCAGCGTGCGGGCCCGCTCAAGCCAAGAGCTGTCGCATCTGGACGCCGAGTACTGCCGCCGCATTCGCCGGCACCTGCCTCTTGAGATGGTCGATGTGAAGCGGCAGGCCCTTCGTAACGGGGTTCCCTCGGGACCGGCGCTCGAACGCGAAGCGAAGGACATCCTGGCGCACGTCAGCAGGGGAGACGTGCTGGCTGCGCTGTCCGAGCGGGGGAAGCTCGTGAGCACGCCGGAGCTGGCGGTTTTCCTCACTCGCCAGCAATTGAGCTGTCGGGGCTGGCTCGCCGTTGTCATCGGCGGCCCCATGGGATTGGCGGAGCAGGTAGAGCGTCAGGCCCACGCGCTTTTCGGTCTCTCACGCCTGACCCTGCCCCACCTGCTCGTGCGCACGATATGGCTGGAGGCGCTTTACCGGGCGCTCGACGTCAATCATGGGGGCCCATACCATAAGGGGGATGCACGGTGAAGGGACGACCGATCGCGCTGTTGACGGATTTCGGCCTCAGGGAGCCGTACGTCGGCCTCATGAAGGCCGTGGCTCTCTCCATAACTCCACAGGCTGTTTTCCTCGATCTCACTCATGAAGTTGCCCCGCAGGCGGTCCTCCAAGCCGCTCTTTACCTCGATCAGTGCGCGGATTTTCTTCCCCCTGGCACGGTGAGCGTGAGCGTGGTGGATCCCGGAGTGGGCTCGGGGCGCGCGATCCTTGCGGCCCGGGTGGGGAAGACAATCTTTCTCGCGCCGGACAACGGCCTGTTAAGTGTGCTGCTGGCGCGCCGGCCGGCGCGCGAGATGCGGCGCGTCGAGAACAAGGGGTTGCAACTTGAGCGCGTGAGCAAGACCTTCGAGGCCCGGGACCGCTTTGCGGTCATCGCGGCCCATCTGGCCAAGGGCCTGCCGTTTTCAAAATTGGGCCCGCGCGCGCGCCACTTCAAAAAGATTGCGGTGCCCACCGCCGTCCATCTGGGCAAGACCTGGCGAGGCGAGGTCATTCACATTGACCGCTTTGGCAATGCCATTACGAACCTTCCCGAGCGGGCCTTGCGCGGCGCACTTCGCCTGCGGATGGGACGCTGCAAGATCACGCACTTCGTCAGCCATTATGAGGAGGGCAGAGGCAGCCGGCCCTTTGCGCTCGTGAACAGCTCGGGCCAGGTGGAGATCGCGGTGTTCAAGGGCTCCGTGGCTCACGAGCACGGCCTTCGGGCTGGCCAACAGGCGGTGGTGGAATGCCGTTGAAATCCGGGCGGCGGGCATTTCGCGTGGTCTCCTCCCGGCGAGCCTGGCGCGGCCGGTTCATCGAAGTGAGGGTCGATCGCGTCCGCTACCCCAGTGGTCGGGTGCACACGCGCGACATCATTTTGCATCCGGGCGCCGTGGTGCTCGCCGCG
>CAZPNG010000156.1:0-2759 GCA_964587845.1 uncultured bacterium
AATGCCCCAGAAGAAAATGTAACCCAAGCGACTATGGGCCGCCGTGCGGGTGCCATTACCGTTGCGAACAAGACCACTAGGCCGGGGGCGGTCGTGAAGCCAATGGCAAAAGGAGTCCAATTCACCCAGTTCACCGTGCACGAGCCAGATACCACTTCACCCCCCGGACACCAGTTGTTCAGAAAATCGCGAATGAGGAGTGTAATCCCGAGCGCCGAATAGAAGCCAAGGATCGCCGCCGGAGCCACCAGAAGCCACCGGAGTGCACTGAACCAGGCTTCTGAGTCGATCCCTTTGAATAACCTTATCATGATCTATTCGTACGCATAACGAAGATGTAGAAAAACCCGCATTTTGTCTCGCCGCATCCCGCCCGCGTGGTTTTTAAACGGCGGCGCCTTAGCGCCCTCCCAAGTCTAACCCGATTTCTCGGATTTTTCAATCCCTCCGGCCCTTCTTTGCCTCACTTCCCGCCCCTTTTGCCGCCCAGGACCTATCCTGCCCCCGCCAAACCGTAGCGATGGATCTTCAAGAGGTTGTGGATAACCGCGAAGAGCTTCCATTGGATGTTCACTTTGGCTCTGCCGCGCAGCGTGAACCGGTCGAGCCCCAGCATGTGGCGGAGATTGGCGAACACCGGCTCGACGATGCCCATGCGCATGCCGTACAGGAACCGGCCCGCCGCGGTCTCCACCTTCCTTATCATCCTGTGCGAAAAACTCTCTTTACCTCCGGGCATCTCCCGCCGGATGAGCTTGGCCACCGTCCGAGCTGGGACGCCAGGATGTCTCAGGCACCGCGTCCGAAGCTCGCAGACCCGGCAATCCGTCTTCTTGGCCATGTACTGCGGCCCGTAGTAGCCGTTCTGCGTCTTGAAGTTTCGATCCTTTAAATAGAGCTCCTTGCCTGCCGGACAGATCAATTTCCCGTTTTTCGGGTTCAGGACGAACTGCTCCGCCGTGAAGAATTTCCGGTCCGGCGGCACGCTTCGTCCCACGAGCGCCTTCCTGATCCTGTGTCGCTGCGCTGTCTGGAAAGCCGGGTCCCTGAGCCGAAACCGCTTGTCCGGCACGTACCCGTCGACCCCGCTGTCGGCGAGCATCTTCATAGCCTCTTCGGTGTGAAAGCCGCTGTCGGCGGTCACCTTGGCCTTTCTGTAGATGTCTTTTTCACCCAAGCTCCGGAAGCTCTCCCGGACTTGGTCTAGCATCGGCTCAAACACCTCCGCGTCGTGCCCCTTGCCAAAGGCCTCCGCTCCCACGACGACCTGATGCTTGGCGTCCACCATCGCGATTCCGTTGTAGCCCTGCACCACGCCGCGGCCCGACACCATCTTGGCCGAGTCTCCATCCGTCATCGAACTCTTCACCGGTGTGCCGCGCGAACCCATCCTGTCCTTAGGGTTCTCGCGCAGCCACCCCGAAATCTTGGCTGCTTTCGCCTTCAGGGCTTCAATCGCTTTCTTCTCGCGGGCGCGCATCCCGGGCACCTCATCGGGCTCCCCGCTTGCGTCCTGTTCCCGGTGCTTGCCGACCAAGCGGTCGATCGTCGCCTGGAATTTTACCCTTCTCTTCTCGAAGTCCGCCCGCGTGCCGCTCTGCTCCTTCGAAGCGTTCGACGGCATCTTGCACCCGTCGACGGCGAACATCTCCTTGCCGATGAGCCCCAGCTCGTCGCAATAACGCAGGACGTCTGCGAAGAGAATCTTTGCCGTCTCGTCCATTCCCCGGATGAACTGCGCGATCGTGGTGAAGCGCGGCCGGGTATTGGCCGACAAGGCCATCATCACCACGTTCTGCTGGCAGGAGGACTCGATCTCGCGGCTGGAGATCATCCCTCGCGAGTAGGCATACAGCACGACCTTCAGCATCACCCTTGGATCGTAAGCCGGGGCGCCGCCGTCGTCGTTTTTGTGCGCGGCGTCGAAGGCCGTGAAATCGAGCTTGTTGTCGACGATGTAACTCAGTGCGTACTCGAAGGTGCCCGGCAGAATTTGCTGCTCGAAGGATATCGAAACGAACTGGCCTTGGGCGTAATCTGCGGGCTTGTAGCGTGCCATTGTGAGGCCTCCTTGGGTGGAACCGGCCTCATTTTACCGAATAAATCATCGACGAGAAAGGGGGATTTCTTAGACGTGCGGGGTTTTCCTACAGCTTCAACGCCAGGCTCTGCCGACGCGCTGATGCTGGCCCCAAATTGCGGCGAGCGGGCGGGTAGAGTAGGGCAGTGGCGCGGTATTGTACAGGAATGCCTTTGGCTGTATCCACCGTTTCCAGCTTCGTGCCCGTTTAAGGTCTTCCATCAGCCCGTTTCCACTACCCCCTCATCGAACCGGACATGCGGATTTCCCGCATCCGGCTCTCGGACAAGGCAACATGCTCTCGCATGCGACACGTTCCGCGACGCCCGGCATTATTGGAGTTTACAGGTTTCCCAATCTCCAGCCTTTGCCACTTTCCGTATCGCCTTGAACCAGGGCCGCTTCCCTCTACCGGCATTACCCGGCTTCGTTGGTACTACCAGCCCCTCCGCCACCCCATCGCGCCCGGCCTGTCCCTCGCGGGTTTCCGGTTGGCCGTTACATCCGGCCTCGCCACGGGGTTTCCCGTGTTGCATCAGTCTTCCTCTTTCATACATGCCGTCGCCACTACCCCGGCGGAACCCCTGGGTGCTTGCTTCGCTCGCTTCCCCAGCGGTGGCAGCCTTCCCCGGCTTCTGAATGGGTCGGCTTCCGCATCACCATTTTCGAGGCTTGCTCG
>CAZPNG010000157.1:0-3664 GCA_964587845.1 uncultured bacterium
TGGCCGTGGGTCTTGCAGCGGGATGGATCTGAAGCGCGCCGCGATTCTCGCGGCCTTCGTTTGCGCCGGCTGCGCCACGCTGTTTGGATGGGACATTCACGCGCCGGGCGTTCTCTCGGAGGACTTCTACCGGCAAATCACGCCCGCCCAAGAGCGGGTCGCCCTGTATCTTCCGGCGAGTCTCGGCCAGGCGGTTTCCAAGGACCGCGGCTCGGCGATGTCCGATCCGCAGACATATCACGTGGGCGAGGCCATACGGCCGATGCTCCTGGAAGCCTTCCAGTACAGCTTCGAAGAGTTTGTCCTGTTGGAGGTTGAGCCCACGCCCGAGCGGCTGAAGGCCTACGGCATCTCGCATCTGGCGGCGGTGAAGATCTCCGGCTTTGACAATCGCAAGGGCCGCCCGCTTAACCGCCAGGTGATCGAAGTCGCCACGGAAACGACGGTGTTCAACGACGCGCTCGAGAAGATCGTGCGCTTTGAGTCGCGCGGCCGAAGCGACGCGCGGCGCGTGTTCGCCAAGAAAGGCGGGCCTGAAGTAAACTTGAACGCCGCCGTCGAAAACAACGTGCTCGCGATCGTTCAGTTTCTTCAGGATGGGCTGAGGACCGGCGAATGGCGTTGATGGCCTTGCTGCTCGCGTGTTTCGTCGGGGTGGCGCCGGCCCGTGCGGCGGAGGTACAGGTGATCTCGTCCGTCGATCTGGAGGCGCCCCCGCCCGAGTCCGGCGTGGCAGTCAAGGCGCATCCCAGAACGGGCCGTCCGTATGCCAGCATCGTGGCGCCCGGCGAGGCCCCTGAAGCGGCAAGTCCGGTCCGGCCCCTGGAGCGGCCGGACTATCGGTATCTTCACGCCGGGCGTGGGGAAGTTGCTTACCAGGGCCCGTCGAGCGATCGCACCAAGGTTTACGTGTTGGCCGGAACGCTGGCCACAGCGGGCGTTGCGGCGGGCATGGCCGGACTTGCCACCGCGCCTGCAGTGGCGGGCGCCGCCGCGGCCGGCAGCCCCGTGGTTCCCGCAGCTGCGGCTGCAGCTCTTTTGGCGCTCGAGGGAGACTACGTCATCAAGACATTGCGTGAAACTCCCGAGGATCGGCAGTTCGAGCGGGATTCCTCCTCGCGGGTGATCGACTACGGGCCGGGCTTCCGGCCGAAAAGCGATGAGCTGGGTTAAAACACTTCGCAAGAAGACCAAGCGATATTACCAGCCGCTGATCGGTGCCGCAGCGTGGGTGGGGTTCTACCTGTGCCGCGCGATTCCGTTGGCGGTTGAAAGGCCGCTCGCGCGGCTCGCGGGCCGGCTGTGCTTTTACCTCATGCCCGACCAGCGCGCGCGCTCGCTCGCGCATCTGGAGTTGGCCTTCGGCGGGGAGAAGAGCGCGCGCGAGCGGCGCGCCATTGCCCGTGCCTCCTTTCAGCACCTCCTGCTGAATTTCGTCGAATGGACCCACATGACCGGGCTTTCCCTCGAGCGTGCCCGCGGCTCGATCCGCATCAGGGGCGTGGAACATCTCGAGCACGCCCTGGGCAACGGCGGGGTCGTCGTGCTTTCGCCGCACCTGGGCAACTGGGAGCTCATCGCCGTGGCGATCACGCTTTTCGTGCGCGGTGGGGCAGTCGTGGCGCGGCGCAGCCGATATCCGGCAATCGATCGCTTGACGGAGCGGATGCGGCTTTCAAACCGCATTGCCACCATCTACCGCCATCAGGGCGTGCGGCCCATCCTGCGCGTGCTTCGGTCCGGCAACATCGTGGGCACGCTGATTGATCAAGACATCGACAAGGTGGAGGGCGCGTTTGCGCCTTTTTTCGGAAGACTTGCATTCACGCCGACGGCTATCCTCGCCGTGGCCCGCATGGCCGGCGCCTCAGTCGTGCCGGTTGCAATCCGGCGCGAGGGCGCGCAGCATCACATTCAAATTGAGCCGCCTCTTGTTCTGTCAAAGGAAGGTGATGCCGAGGAAGATGCCCGGAGGGTGAACGCCGTCACCGAGCGCCAGGTTCGCGCCTGCCCCGAGCAGTGGGTCTGGATGCACGAGCGCTGGAAGCGCCAGGCTCTTTCCACAGCGGGGACGGAGGTGACGTAACCCTTAACAGCGAATAGAGTTACGGGCGACTGTCACTGTGGATAAAATTAGCCGCCGGTTTCGAAGCCGGGGTAGAGGGTCATCCCGCCGTCAACGTAGAGACTGGCGCCGGTGATGTAGTCGGCGTCGTCGGAGGCGAGCCACACGGCCGCGCGGCCGATTTCCTCGGGCTCGCCGATGCGCTTGTAGGGGATGAGCTTCAGGAGTTCGCGGTACGCCTCGGGCGTGTCCCACGCCTTCATGTTGATGGGCGTGCGGATGGCACCCGGCGAGACAGAGTTGACGCGAATGCGGTAAGGCGCCACTTCCTGCGCGATGCTCTTCATCATCAGCATCACACCCCCCTTGGAAGCCGCGTAGTTCACGTGGCCCGCCCAGGGAATCACTTCGTGTACCGAGCTCACAAAGACAATTTTGCCGGCGGCGCAGGAGACTTCGGGCCTCACGCCGCGGCGCTTGAACTCGCGGATGGCCTCGCGCGCGCACAGAAACGGGCCGGTGAGATTGACCGAAATCACCTGGTTCCACTGCTCGAGCGTCATCTCATCGAATGCCGCGTCCTTCTGGATGCCAGCGTTGTTCACCAGGATGTCGATCGTGCCGAACTCCTTGAACATCCTCGCAAACATCGCTTGCACCTCGGCCTCTTTCGAGACGTCGGCCTTGTGGATGAAACTCGCCGTCCCGCAGCGCTTCACTTCCTTCAAGACCTCAAGCGCGCTGGCCTCGTTGGATGAATAATTCACGACCACGTCCGCGCCCGCGTGCCCGAGCGCGACGGCGATGCCCTTGCCGATCCCGGAGCTTGCGCCCGTCACGAGCGCTTTCTGCCCCCTGATGACCTTGTTGATGGGGCAGCTCGGCATCACGACCTGCGGAAACTCTTGCGTTTTCGTGGGGGTGGGCATGGGGGGTCTCCTATCTCACTGTCGCATTCACCAAGCGGTCAAGATTCTCCTTCAAAGCGGGAAGAACGTCCTCGTAGCCGAACGTGCCCAGGGTGTCGGACTTGTGCTTGAGCGTGACGGCTGTGGGGCCGCACCACAGCCCGAGATCAGCGTCGTCGGTCTCACCGGGGCCGTTCACGCGGCAGCCCATGACCGCGATCGTGAGCTTATGGTCGCGCGCGTAGGCGGTCATCTCCTTGACCTTCTGGGCGAGCTCGACAAACGCCGTGTTTTCGACGCGCGAACAAGACGGGCAGGAAATGATATTGAGCCCCTTCCCGAACTCAGGCACCGAGATGAAGCGCCCGGCGGCGATGTCGTCCAAAATCTTGCGCCCCACGCGCACTTCCTCGCCCTTTTGGTCGAACGGCACGGTGAGCGACACGCGCAGGGTGTCGCCGATGCCCTTGGTGAGCAACTGCTCGAAGGCGATGCGCGTTTTGATCACGCCGTCGGGCGGGAGGCCTGCCTCGGTGACGCCCAAATGAATCGGCACGTCCGGCCTCAGCCCCGAAAATCGCATGTTGCACTCAATGACCTTGTAGGGATCAGAATCTTTAAGACTCACCACATAGCGCTCAAAGCCCAGGTCATCGAGGAGCGAGCAGTGGTAGGCAGCCGACTCCACGAT
>CAZPNG010000158.1:0-12804 GCA_964587845.1 uncultured bacterium
CTTGCCCTTTTCCTTGACGATCGTGATGGCGCGATCCAAGCCGTCGAGCACCGCGACGCCGGCGGAGTCATAGCCCCGGTAAGCCAGCCGCTCGAGTGAGCCGATCAGCACGTCCAGAGCGTCGCGCCGGCCCACGTATCCCACAATGCCGCACATGTCAGCGGCCGTCCGCGCGAAAGTATTTTAGGATCGTTTGCACATCAGTCCTCATGCTGGAAAACGAAGCGCCCGCGGCCCCCGAAATGAGGGAAGTCCCCGCGGGTGGCGTTGCGCCCTGCGGTACCGGACGGGAAACTCCTCGATCCGCGAGCCCGCTCGCAGAGCCCTCAAGCGCAGGCCCAGCGGAAAATCGGTGTCGCACGTCTCGAGCTTGAGGGAGGTTACAAGCTCCCGGCGCAGGACGCAGAAGGAGGAGAGATCCGTGAACCGTGTGCCGAAGCGGAGCCGAATCAGCAGGCAATCGGCCGCCACCCGAAGCCGCTGCCACCACGCCCAAGAACCCGGCTCACACTCTCCCAGCGTGCGGCTGGCCGCCGCTATGTCAACCGACCCCTCCGCCACGCGCTCGGCCAGGCGCTGCAACTCCTCGGGATGGTACTGATAGCCGCCGGGCAGGAACGCCACGATTTCCTCCGGCCCGAGGTCCCCGAGCCCGGCCAGACACGCCTGACCGAAGGACCCTCCCTGGATTTCGACCAACCGCGCCCCTGTGGAGCGCGCGATCATCACGGTCGAGTCCTTCGAGCCCGCGTCCACGACAATCACCCGGCTGACCAAGGGATGGGGGAGATCGCCGATAAGCTGCGTGAGCGTGTGCTCGTGATTCAGGGCCGGGATGATGACTTGAGCGTGCATCTTGGCATTTTATCCGCAATTCGCAGGGGGGGTCAAGCACAAGCGCCGCAAGCAGGCAGGTGACTTGGCCCGCGCCCATTGGTATACTGAGTCCACTTAAAACCCCTCGGAGGCATGACATGGACCCCGCAATCAAGCAGCGCTCCTACAAGCGCCGGTTTTATTTCATCAACCGCCCCCTGCAAGTGCGCTACATGGTCTACACGGTGGGGACACTCCTCATCGTCACCGGGGCCGCCCTCGCCAACCTATATTTCGGCATTTGGGCCTCGATCACGCAGGAGTTTTCCAGCGAACGGGTGCGCGACGCGCTCCTCAACACGGCCCACGTGCACGAATACGAGGTCGCGCGCCGCCTGGAAACCGAAAACCGCATCAGCGCCCTCTCGCTCTTCAAGGAGACCGACCTCTTGAGCGCCCGGCAGCGCGAAGTGCTGTCCGATATCCTGGCGCGAACCAATCAGAAGCTCGTCGTTCAAATTCTGATTCTCTTCGCGCTGTTGGGCGTGGGCACGGTGTTTTTATCCCACAAGATTGCGGGCCCCCTGTACCGCTTTGATCAGTCCTTCAAGGCCGTGGCCCAGGGCAACATGTCCCTGCGCGTGCACCTTCGCAAGGGCGACGAGGCCCTCGAGCTCACGCAAAGCTTCAACGCGATGATGGAAACTCTGGAGGGATCCGTGCGCCGCTTAAAAGACCTGGCCCGCAACATTTCCTCGCGCGACTCCCAAGCGGCCCTCCAGCAGGAACTTGCCCGCTTCCAGACGCGTTAAGGCAAGCGCGATGCGGGCAGCGGGCGTCCTGATCGCCGGCCTTCTTGTTTTCCCTTGCGCCGCGCGCGCGCAGTCCCTCGAGTTCTCGGCCGGCGAGCGCGAGTTCCTGGTCAAGGTCGCGCGCGACTCCTTCACCTACTTCCTGCGCTACGCCGATCCCAAGACGGGCCTGGTGCGCGACGCTTCCCGCCCGGGCGCGCCGGCATCGATCGCAGCCACCGGCTTTTATCTCGCCTCCCTTCCAGTCGCCATGCAGCACGGCTGGCTGACGCACCCGCAGGCCTACCGCCGCGCTCACGACGCGCTTCGCTTCCTCAAAGACCGGGCCCAGCACCAAAACGGTTTTCTCTACCACTTCCTCGATGCGCCCACCGGCCGGCGCGCGTGGGCCTCTGAGGCCTCCTCCATCGACACGGCGTTGCTCATCGCGGGGGCGATTGTGGCGGGGCGCGCGTTCCCGAAAAGCGCGGTCGAGCGGCTGGCCGAGGAGCTTTACGAGCGCGTGAACTGGGCGTGGATGCTTAACGGCACACTGCTGTTGTCGCACGGCTGGAAGCCCGAATCGGGATTCCTGCCTTACTACTGGGACACCTACAGCGAGCACCTCATCCTTCAGGCGCTCGCGCTGGGCTCCCGCACGCACCCTGTTCCGCCGGAAGGGTGGCAAGAGTGGGACCGCTTGGAAGCCCCTTATGGCGAAGAGACCCTCATCTACTCCCATACGGGAAGCTTGTTCACCTACCAGTACGCGCAAGCGTTCATCGATTTTCGGGGGCTCGTGGACAGGGGCATCCGCTACGATCGCAATTCCACGCTCGCGACACTCGCCAACCGCGACTACTGCCGCCAGTTCGCGCCCAAGTATCGCACCTACGCCGAGGGCGCCTGGGGCTTGACGGCGTCCCTGGGGCCGGGCGGCTACCGCGCGTACGGGGCCAAACCGGGGCTGGGCCTGCAGGACGGCACGGTCGCGCCCAGCGCCGCCGCCGGATCTCTTCCCTTCACCCCGCGAGAATCGGTGGAGATGTTGCGCTCACTCTACAACCGCTACGGTGAGAAGCTTTATGGGGCGCACGGGTTTCTGGACAGCTTCAACCTCGACAAGAACTGGTGGGCGGGCGAATACCTGGGCATCGACCAGGGCATCACGGTCCTCATGATCGAGAACGCTCTCTCTGAAGGCATCTGGAAACACTTCTCAGGCCACCCTGCCATCCAGCGCTGGATCACCCGCTGCCGCCTCCGCCCCAGTTCTCCACAGTGACAGTCACCGGTAATTAATTGGTGCACAATGGGTTACGTTACCTCCGTCCCCACTCTTGCGAAAAGGGGACGGAGGTGACGCAACCCATTTCACGGCAATGGGTTACCGGTGACTGTCACTGTGGAGTGTCGTGGATCTTGCCGGTGAGGAAGAGATCGGCCAAGCGGGAAGCGGCGCCCCAGATGGATTCGAAGGTCGGGTAGCGGCCTTCGCGGATCTGGCGGCGCAGGTGTTGGACGCGGCCGGCATTCGGGGAAGGCAGGACATCCAGGCGCACCAGGTACTTGCCGTTTCCGTTCGACCGCCCGTTTCCGTGCTGCGAAGCCCTGGAACCGCCCTGAAATCCCAGCCGTCTCCTGAAGTGCAGGAAGAAAGAAAACACGAATGCACCCTCTTTCGGGGGGACAGGTCACTGCGAAGGGCTCTGCGCCCTCCCACTTTCGGGAGCCTGTTCCCTGGGTATGTATCGGCGAGGGGGTCAAGCGACTTTAACAATCGTTCGTGGAAAAGTGCCCAGACTCGGGCGGCGGGACCGGTCTCGCGCTTGACGCGGATGCGGCCGGGTAGAACCCTTACTTAGAAATCGACGCCTACCTCCCCGACCTTGGCAAGCATGCCTCGCAGGCGGATAATCACCTTGGTGTGGATCTGGCACACGCGCGACTCGGAGACGCCGAGCACCTCCCCGATCTCCCGCAGGGTGAGGTTCTCGTAATAGTACAGCACCACCACCAGCTTCTCTTTGTCGGGCAGCGCATCGATGGCCTCGGCAAGCAATTGGCGCACCTCGTTGCGCAGCACATAGGCCACCTGGTTCGTCACGAGGGAGTCTTCGATGGTCTGCAGGCGCGAGATGGGTTTGTGCCCGTCGTCGTTCTGCCACACCTCGTCCAAGGACAAGAACGTGGTGGCCGACAGCTCGCTGTACAGATTGCTCAGGACTGCCGTCGTGACGGAGAGCGACTTCGCCACCTCGTCATCCGTCGGCGCGCGCCCCAGTTTTTCCTCAAGCGCCTTCACCTTGCGCTGAAGGTCTCGCGCCTTCTTGCGCAGGAGCCGGGGCGCCCAGTCGAGCTTGCGCAGCTCGTCCATGATGGCGCCGCGGATGCGCGATACGGCATAGGTCTCAAACTTGTTGCCCTGGGCCGGATCATATTTCTCGATCGCGTCAAAGAGGCCCAGGATGCCGTAGCTCACGAGATCCCCGAACTCGATGTTCGACGGAAGCGCGATCGCCACGCGGCCCGCCACGTATTTCACCAGGTACAGATAGTGCAGGACGATCTCTTCTCGAAGCGCGCGCCTCGGCGAGCGCTTGTAGCGTTTCCAGAGCGCCATCCAGTCCTTGAGCGCAGGCGCTTGTTTCGTCTGTACGCCGACCGCCGCTGCCTGCCTCGCCGAAGCTTCCTTCTCCAGCGTCTTTTCCATGGCTCTACCCTCCTTGGTTCGCCCCTTCCAGCCGGGCCGTCTTGCGGGCCCGCGGGCCCTATCTCAACAGCTTCTTGATCTGCGCCAGCGTGTAATTCTTGCGCTGCAGCGCCTTGATCTGGTCCAGGCGCTCAAAGACAGAATCCTCATAAAGCCGGTGGCCCGAGGGGGTGCGCTTGCGCTCCTCGATCAACCCCGCGAGCGTATAGTTGTGAATCGTCTGACGCGACAACCCCGTGTACTCCATGACCTCGCCCATCTTGTAGAGTTTCTCACGCTTCATCGGGAGCCCGTCCTTGGACTGCCGTCACTCAGCATGTGCCGTGATCGACTCCCGCTCTTCGCGAATCCGCGCCATCGCGCGCGCCCGGGCACGGTCCATCGCGGCCGACGCTTTCCGATTGCGGGCGTCCAGGAGAAAGACCTTTTCGTACTCGTCCACCGCGGCGTCCTCATCCCCGATCGCCAAAAACCGGTCTCCCTGGTCGAGGAGCGCGTCGATGATGGCCTCCCGGGTCTGGGGGGACACTTGGTCCCGGACTTTGAGCAGGATTTCTTCCGTGAAGGGGTCTTCTTGGAGGGCGGGGATGGAGGGGCTGCGCCGGGATCCCACGCGGCGCAGGATGCCACGGTACAGGTTGTTGGCTTCTCGAAACTTCCGTGCCTCGTACAGCCGGTTGGCTCGCTCTACTCTCTTTGCCAAGGCGTCCTCCCTCATCCGAGCGCGCGCTCGCGGCGCATCCTGCGCCGCCTCACCTGCCAGCCCGCGCTCGAGCGGTCCCGCGACTGCAGCGATCGCGACCGCCGCGATGCACAGCCCGCAGAGCTTCTGCTTCCAACGCACGGTCACCCGACCCCTGCAAATCAAAAAGCGTAATTTATGATCTGTAAATTACATATCGTAAATGACAATTTAAGCGTGGGAGACAAGCCTGTCAACCCGCTTTTTTCACTTTTTTTAGGGGCTACAAGATATTGGGGAGCCGGGGGGCGCCGCCCCCGTATCTAGAGCGCCGTAAGGGGCGCTCGAGAGAACTTACCGGTCTTTGCGGGTCGAGCCACTGGATCCCGCCGGGCCTTCTCCCCGGGGAGGATCCGTGTCTTTGCCGGGATCTTGCGGCAGCGAGGCGTCGCTTCCGCCGCTCTCGGCGGCCGCCTCGTTGGCCTTGCGGATAGCTTCGTAGATTTCCTTGCGGTGAACGGGGATTTCGCGAGGGGCTTCGATACCCACCTTCACGGTCCCGCCCTTCAAGGTGATGATCTTCACCTCGATCTTGCCGTCGATGATGATGCTCTCACCGCTGCGTCGTGACAAAACCAGCATGGCTGTCTATCGTCCTCTTCCTGGGGGTGGGTTGCCTCGGGCAGCGCCCTAGACCGCCGCCACGCTGCGGCGCGCGAGGGTCAGGGGGGCATCTGTCGAGTAATGATCCTGCTCCAGGATCACTTGCTTGCCGGTGCCCGTCTTCGAATTGAAGACGAGCGGAGCCCGAAGATTCGCCAAGATTCTCATTCCCCGCCGGGCCGCCAGAACCACAACTTCCAGGTCTTCCCGGTTTCGGGCGCAGCCGAGCCACGCGAGATCCTGCAGGGAAATGTCCGGCTCATAGTCCAAGCCGGGCAGCCGCGCCGGCAGGAGCGCCAAAAAGCGCAGCTCGGGGCGGTCCCGCGCCTCGAGCCACAGAAAAGCCCCTTCCTCGGCATGCGTGCGCTCCACCCTGCGCAAGCGCTTCACGTCCTCAAAACCAATGAGTCCTTGCGGCAGCACGAGGTCCCGCTTCCTTGCAGACCGAACTCTAGATTTAGGTTGCGCCTTGAGCCCCATACGGTTCACCTTTCTCGGGGATAAGCCCGCACATCCTTAAGTATCGGTCTGCAGCGGCCGGACTGAAGCCCGCTCGGGCCTCAAGGCGCGCTCCCGGTCGGCCGATACTCAAGACCGGTGAAGATGATGATGCGAAAGTCAAAAGCCCTCATGACCTACCGCAAGCTTTACCGCCTGAAAACCGAACACGGGATGAGCACGATTGACCTGGTGCGCCGCTTCCCGCGGGAGCGTGACAAGATTACCAACCTTGCGCTGCTCGACCTGCCTCAAGCCCTGCTCGAGGAAACCCTCACTGAAAAGCAAATGATGCGGCGCGTCATGACCCTGCGGCGGCGGATGTTCAAGATTCCCGCTTAGAACTCTAGTTCTCCGAAAACACGCCCATCTTCCGGAACTTTTCGTAGCGGCGCGCCGCCAGCTCGCTGGCTGAAAACTTCGTCAGCTGCGCGAGCCCCGTTTCGATCGAAGCGCCCAGCATTCTCGCCGCCTCCTTGGGATCGCGGTGCGCCCCGCCCAGGGGTTCCTTTACCATTTCATCAATCAAGCCCATCTCCAACAGATCAGGCGCCGTCAATTTGAGGGCCACCGCCGCCTCCGGGGCCTTGGACTGGCTTTTCCAGAGGATCGCTGCGCACCCCTCGGGCGAGATGACCGAATAGTAGGCGTTTTCCAGAACCATGACGTGATCGCCCACGCCGATCCCCAGGGCCCCGCCGGACCCGCCCTCGCCGATCACGGCCACGACCACCGGCACCTTCAACGTGGACATGTCGCGAATATTCACGGCGACGGCTTGCGCCTGGCCGCGCTCCTCGGCCCCGATGCCCGGGTAAGCTCCGGGCGTGTCCACAAAGCAGACGATGGGAAGGCCGAAGCGCTCCGCAAGCCTCATGACGCGCAGGGCCTTGCGGTAGCCTTCGGGATGCGCGCTTCCAAAGTTGCGGGCCAGGTTCTCGCGCGTGTCGCGCCCCTTCTGGTGCCCCACCACGCAGACGCGCCGCCCCGCCAGGCGTGCCAGGCCGGCCACCACGGCTTTGTCGTCGCCGAAACAGCGGTCGCCGTGAAGCTCGACAAAGTCCTCGGCCAGGAAGTTGAGATAATCGAGTGTGTAGGGCCTCAGGGGGTGCCGCGCCACCTGCACGCGCTGCCAGGGTGTGAGGCTCTCGAAGACGTCGTGGCGCACTTTCTCGAGCTTTTTCTCCAGATGTCGAATCTCGCCCGACAGGTCCAAGCCGCCTTCGGTGAGGGAACGCAGCTCGCTCACCTTCTTTTCGAGTTCGACAATCGGCTTCTCGAAGGGGAGATAGGTGTCGAAGATCGTGCGCTCTGCCTTGTCGGGCTTGGAGCGGTCAGCCATGTCAGGCGACAACGCTCACGGCCGTGCCCACGGGAACAATCTGGAAGAGCTCTTCGACGTCCTCGTTAAACATTCGCACGCAGCCGTGCGAAACGGCTTTCCCGATCGAGTCCGGTTCGGTGGTCCCGTGGATGCCATAGCCGCCTTTCTCGGAGAACCCCAACCAGCGCGTCCCGAGGATGTTTTCAACGGTGCCCGGCGGGTAGGACTTGCCCTCGTGAAACCAGGTGGGGTTTTCCAGCTTGTTGGCGATCGTGAAGTCCCCGAGCGGCGTGTTGTCCTCAGCGCCCGTGGCCACCGGGTAGATCTTCACGAGCTGGCCGTTCTCCAGGAGCCGGAGCCTGTTGGCCGAGCGGTCCACGACGATCGAAAACTGGGAATCGGAGACCTTGAGCTTTTGCCCGACACGGATCAAATCGCCGCTGATGCTGTTTAACTTGCGCAGGCGGTCGATGGTGGTGTTGTAAGCGCGCGCCAGGTCATAAAGGGTATCGCCCGGCGCCACCGTATGGACCTTCGCCTCCGCACCGGTATGCGAGAAGGCCGACTTGATGCCGACCTCCCCCAACCGCTCCTCGACCGGCTGGCGCTGGGGGTCCTCAGCCGGCGCCTCTGCGAGCCAATTGCGGTACAGCGCCAAGGCTTCTTGCGTCCGCCCGGCCTCCTCCAGTTGCAAGCCCTCCGTGAGAACGCCTGTGCCCTCGGCTTGCGAGGAAGCCGCCTTCTCAGCAGGTAGGGTCCCCTCCGCCGCCGCATCCTGCACCTCTTCACACCAAGCCGGGCTCGTCAAGAGCCCGACCCCGACCGCTACGATCCAGAACCCGTTACGACAAACAGATAAGCGCCGAGACAAGCACGCCCAGGAATGCACCGACAATCACCTCCACAGGGGTGTGACCCAGGAGCTCCTTCAACCGCCTCTCCTCGATCCGGCCCTGTCTTTCAAGATCGCCCATGATGAGATTGAGAATTGACGCCTGGCGGCCGACCGCCCGGCGAACGCCCGCCGCGTCAAACATGATGATCAGCGAAAAGACCAGAACAATGCCGAACGGGATGGAGCCGAACCCGTAATAGTAGCCGGTCGTGGTGGTCAGGCTCGCCACGGCCGCCGAGTGGGAGCTGGGCATGCCGCCCGTGTCGATGAGCCAGCGGAAATTGAAGCGCTTCTCGCGGGCAACGCCCCGCAGGATCTTGATGAGCTGGGCCGCCACCCACGCCACAATGACGGCCGCATAGGCACGCGCCTCGGAAAACGCAGGGGGCGAAGGCGCAGTCATGGGGGCGTGGGGATTGACACCGGCCTCCGATTATGATATATTTTCAAATTGAATATTCTTAATTCGCATGACCCCCCGGCCGCCTGCGGCCGGGGCCTCACGTGGGCTCGAACGCAACCTCAAAATTATAGTACACCCCTCCCCGAATGTAAACAGGTGTCGTCACCTGTATCTCGTTGGCCGGTAAGGAGATAGTGTGGCGCAGCCACCTGCTCGGACCTCATGACCTGGTTCGCCCGAGCGCACAGCCTGGCCCTGCGCGGCCTGGAAGCCGACGCGGTGACCCTCGAGCTCTCACGCGCCAACGGATTGCCCTCCTTTCAGGTCGTGGGCCTCGCCGACCTGTCGGTAAAGGAGAGCGTCGCGCGGGTGCGCTCCGCCTGCGAGCACGCGGGCTACGAGCTTGCGAGTTCCAAGGTAACGGTGAACCTGGCTCCCGCCACCTTCCGCAAGGAAGGTGCGATCTTCGACCTGCCGCTCGCGCTCGCGCTGCTGGCGACTCACGGGTGGCTCGCGCCCGAAGCACTCGACGGTTTTATCTCGGCCGGGGAGCTTTCCCTCGATGGCACGCTGCGGCCCGTGCGTGGCGCGCTCACGCTGGCGCGCGCGGCCGCCGGCCGCGCCAAGCCGCTCATCCTGCCGCGGGAGAACTTGCGGGAGGCGGCGCTCGTGCCCCGCGGCTGCGTGTACGGTGCCCGGTCGCTCGTCGACATCGTTCGATTTCTCAACGGAGAGGGCTCGCTCCCCCAGGCGGCCGGCGAACCCAACCCCGTACTCGAGGCGCCGGCGGAGCATCCTCTCGACCTTGCAGACGTCAAGGGCCAGCGCTTTGCCAAGCGCGCCCTCGAGGTCGCTTGCGCCGGACACCATCCGATCCTGCTGATCGGTCCTCCCGGCTGCGGCAAGACCCTTCTCGCTGAGCGCATGCCCTCGCTCCTGCCGGTTTTATCGTTTGAGCAGGCGCTGGAGGTCACCGAGATCTACAGCGCAGCGGGCTTGCTCACCCGTGAGCATTCCATCGTCCTCGTGCCGCCGTTTCGAGGCCCTCACGCGAGCTTGTCGGTGGCCGGGCTCGTGGGCGGGGGCCCGCGCGTGCGTCCCGGCGAAATCAGCCTCGCGCATCGGGGCGTTCTGCTGCTCGATGAGTTTCCCGAGTTCCGGCGCGAGGCGCTCGAGGCGTTGCGCGGGCCCATGGAATCGGGCGTCGTGACAATCGCGCGAGCGGGCGATCACGTCACGTTCCCGGCGCGCTTTCTTCTGGCAGCCACCATGAACCCCTGCCCCTGCGGATTCCGCGGCGCGAACGTGCGCCGCTGCCGCTGTTCGTCCACCGACCTCCACCGCTACTACGCCAAGCTCTCGGGACCCATCCTGGACCGCATCGACCTGCAAATCGAAGTGCCTGCTTTGCCGCTGGATGACGTGCGGGCGACCTCTTCGACTGAATCCTCGCGCGCGGTGCGCGAGCGCATCCTGCGGGCGCGGGAGTGTGCCGGCAAGCGCCTTGCGCCGCTGGGGTTTCACGCGAACGGGGAGATACCGGCCGGACAAGTGGAGAAGCTCATCAAGCTTTCGGCCGACGCCTCGCGCCTGCTGGATCGCGCCCTCGCCCAGCTCCAATGGAGCGCGCGCGGCCACCACAAGATCCTGAAAGTGGCGCGGACCCTTGCAGATCTTGCCGGCTCTGAGGACGTCGCGGCCGAACATCTCGCCGAGGCCATCCACTACCGCAGCCTCGACCGCCTCTGGAACTAGGGACAGGTCCTCGCAACCGATTGCAACATATGGAGTTCCGACAGAAGTGTCCCCAACCGAAGCAAAGAGCGAAAGGAGGAATCTATGGCTCGAATGCCTCGATCAAATATAGCAACGTACACGCTCTTTCAGGTGTGTGTTCGAGGAAACAATGGTCAAGTGATTTTCCTGGATGAGGAAGACCGCTTCCGGTATCTCACACTCGTTGAGAAATACAGGAAGCGCCATCAGCTGGAGTGCTTTGCGTTTTGTCTCATGGACACTCATGCCCACTGGCTCTTCGAAGCACCGACGATTCGGGCCCTCTCAAAAGCCATGCATGCGATAAACGTGGCCTACGCCGTGTACTTTAACAAGAAACACGGTCGGTCAGGCCACCTCTTCCAAGGGCGATTCGCGAGCTGGGTGATTCTGGACGAGAAGCACCTCAATGCGACGGTTGAGTACATCGAGAACAATCCAGTCACCGCAGGACTGGCGCCCGTGAGAGAAGCATACCGCTGGAGCAGCGCGAGCGGGGACACTTCTATCGTAACTCTAAGCAGTGTGTCGGCTTAGGAGGACCTGTCCCTCGGTTGGAGGGTTCGCAGAAAGTGGGCGATGGCACGGGCGACGAGGGCGTCGCCGGCGCTGTTGTAATGGGTATCTCGAAAACCGTACAAGATGCCGCCGCGGCCTCGAGCGCGCAGAGCAGGCAGGAGATCGAGGCAGCGCGTGCCGCGCGAAGCGCAATATTCGGCCAGCGTGCGCTGCGGCAACTCCAAATCAAACTCCTCCAGATTCAAGCCGAACCGATCTGCAATCTCGCGCTGCAGCTCCCCATCGACCTGCACACGGTCCGGATGGATCACCAGCGAGTATCCGGCCCCCAGGTCCGCTGAGGCGGCTTCAATCTGATTCAGCAGCTCGAAGCCGGCGGCCCACCGCTCCCTCAACGGGGGGGCCAAACGCCGGCACCATTCCAGCCAGGCGCGCTTAGACGCCAGAACGACTCGCGGTCCAAGAATCCGACGCGCTCTCCACGCCGAAGTTCCTCATTCGTCGCCTCCTGGCGAGCGGAGAACCGCTGCATCTTCGACCGCCACTGCAGAAGCGTCAAGTGCCTCAAGATCCATCCCTCGGGGCCTTCCAAGACCCGGACGGACGCGCCGCGAAAGGTGTAAAGTTCCCCTGCCGGAACCTCGAAGTCGTTGGTGATGACAAGGCTGTGCAAGATGGTATCGGGACGGTAGCGGGGCCCGAAGCGTTTCAAAACCTCCAGCTTTTCCGGGAGCCCGTACTCGACCTCGGAGACATTGATGACGTCCGCGGACAGCCCGGCTGCAGTCAGATGCTTCTCCAGGAGAGGGTGGAAGTTTGACTGCCCGCCCCACACGCCGAAAGAGTCGGCCAAGCCCAAGATCCGCAGCTGCCCCGCCGGCTTGGACGTGGGGACAGGGCGCGGCCAGCGCGAGGCGATGATGCGGGAAAACTCGGGCGTCGTGCGCGGCACCATCGGACGCAAGAGGAGTGCACGAAAACCAACCTCAGCGATGGCAAGCGCCGAGACGGTCGAAACCGCCGCCAGGCCCGCCTTAACCATCGCCTTACGCACCCTGCGGGAAGCAAACGCCGCGAGAAGCGCGCACAGGATAATCGCCGAGACGCCCAGGGCAAACGGGGGCCAGCCGATTCCGAAAGCCCACGCGGCAGCCGTGACACATGAGACGAGAGCCAGCCACGCGCCCCACCCGGAGCGCTGGCAGGCGCCGCTCCAAAACCGGGCGAAGCAGCGCGGCTCGAGCGCCACGAGCCACGTCCAAACCGCACACATCCCCGCGGCTGCAAGCCCGAGGACTTCTCCCGTGAACCCCCGCGGGATCGAAAGAACCGGGGCAGCTTGAGTGAGGAGAATCAGCCAGGCGACCGTGGCCGTGAGAGGCAACAACCCGCGCGCAATCCGGCCGGGGCGCGCGAGCTCGGATGCCATCGGGCGCGCTCGCCGCGTGCCCTCAGTGTCCTCGTGCGCCAGTTGCTCCGCGAGCGGAACGCTCGGCCGGGTCACGGCGCGTTGTGGAAGATTTTGATGGGGCGTTTTTCCTCGCCGTAGAGGATGCGGGCGGCGTGCCGGGCGAGGTGCGAAGCGATCACCATGTAGGCCCAGGTGGGGATGGGGATGGGCCCGCAGCCGGGCACGATCACCGTTTTTCCGGCAAGGGCCTTCCAGTCGAAGGCTTCGACTTTGCGGCGGAAATCCTCCTCGCGCAGGATGCCGCCCTCCGTGC